>CANGGC010000404.1 GCA_947453125.1 Planctomycetaceae bacterium
GCGATCCCCGACTTCCGCGCGCTCGCTCCCACAGCCCCGATCGTCGTCATGACGGCCTTCGGCGATCTCGACACGGCCGTCCGGGCCGTCGAGGCCGGCGCCGCCGAGTATCTCGTCAAGCCGTTCGATTCGGCGCAGGTGACTTCGATCGTCGACCGGCTCCTCGACCGCGGCGTCACGGCCACGGCGTCGGCCCCGCCTCCCGGCGGCCTGGTCGGCAGTTCGGGCGTCATGCAGCGCGTGTTCGCGCGGGTGGCGCTGGCCGCCTCGAGCGAGCTGCCGGTGCTCATCACCGGCGATACCGGCACCGGCAAGGAGCTTGCCGCCCGCGCCATCCATGCCAACTCGGCGAGGCGCTCAGGGCCCTTGGTCGCCGTGAATCTCGCTGCCCTCCCGCCGGCGCTCGTCGAAGGGGAGCTCTTCGGCCAGGCAAAAGGGGCCTTCAGTGGGGCAACGGCGCGCGACGGCCTGTTTGCCAGCGCCGATCGTGGTGTGCTGTTTCTCGACGAGGTGGGGGACGCCGCGGCAGAGGTGCAGGCCCGACTCCTGCGGGTGCTCGACGCGCGGGAGATTCTTCCGGTCGGCGCGTCGGCGCCGCGCCGAGTCGACATCCGCGTCATCGCCGCCACCAATCGCGATCTCGCTGCCGACGTCGCGGCCGGCCGGTTCCGGGCCGATCTTCTCCACCGTCTCCGCGTCTTCTCTGTCGAGATGCCTCCACTTTCGGCGCGGCTCGACGACATTCCGGCGCTCGTCGCCCACTTTCTCTCGGGCAGTCCAGGCTGCGGCCCCGTTCAAGCGGCCTCGGACGACTTTCTCGAAGCGGTCCGGGCCCGCCCCTGGCCGGGGAACGTCCGCGAACTGAAGGCCGCCGTCGACGTCGCGGCAGTGATCGCCCGTGGGGGCACGCTCCGCCCCGAGCACCTGCCCCCGCCGCTCCCCGGCGCCGCTGGAGCCGCCATCGCGGAGGGCACCGAAGCCTCGGCCGCCGACGGCGTGGCCACGGCCGAGGCCCACCTCGAGCGCGCCATCCGCGATTGGGTGGCCGCGCAACTCGGCGGGACGGCGCCTCGCGAGGGTTGGCTCCACGAGGATTTTCTGAAGGCGGCGGAAGCGACGCTCATCGACGAAGCGCTCGCCCGCACTGGCGGCAACCGCACCGCTGCGGCCAAGCTCCTCGGCCTCGACCGCTCCACCCTCCGCGGCAAGCTGCCGCGGGGATGACAGCCACGAGATTCCTGGACCCGTGGCCTGCCTTGGAAATCCTGGTCCGAAGCAACGTCGGCCAACGGCGGTCCGCACGCCTCGCCGTTAGAAACCCGTGGGCTACTGCGAGGAAGCTCGGTCTGTGCCGGGAATCGACCCGATCGGCAGAAACATCGGCCGTGGCGCCGGACGGCTGGGCAGCGCCCCGGCCTCAACGACCAACTCGAAAAACCCGAGGCGGGCGTAGAACCGAAGCGCCTCGGGGAGCGCATCCACCACCACGCCGACGCACCCAAACCGGCGCGCCATCTCCCGGGCCATTTCCAGGGCGAACCGCACGAGCCGGGAGCCTATTCCCTGTCCCTGGTGGGTCGTGGAGACGGCCAGCCTTGCCAGACGCAGAATCGGCAGCGGATAGGCCGGCAACCGCTGTCGCTCACGACGCGGCAGGCGGTCGATCACCATCGATCCCGGCGCGATCGTGACATAGCCAACGACAAGGCCGGCGGTCGACGCCACGTAGGTCACGCCGACGTGGAGCCGAAACTGGTTTTGCCCGGCGTAATTCCGAAAGAATCGGTCGAGCTCCACATCTCCTGATGAAAACGACGACCGATCGTCATCCGGCCGCAGTGGCCGGATTTCAATCTCCATCGAAGAGTGCCTTCATGGCCGGCGTCGGTGGCTCTGGCCGATCGATCCGCCGCACGACGTCCGAGCCGACCTCGCGAGAAACCTCGATCACGGGGGGCACAACGACGTCGGCCGGCAACTCCTCGAGCGCGGCGAGGTGATGAAGAATGGCTGTTTCGATGAGGTGCGATTTCTTGACGCCGTGCTGCCTCGCGAACCGCTCCAGCCGCTCCCGCGTCGTGTCGGCAATAACGGCGGAAACCTGTGATGCACCGGTTGCCATGACTCTCTCCTGCTCCCGAAGATGCCCGGAATAACGACCTTCCGAGGCGATTCTACAGAAACGTAGATTCCCCGGCAACGATGGATGGCGGTGTGTCGCCGCAGCGCGGTGAATCGTTCGCCAGCGGGGGGGAAAGTTCCGCCGCCTCAGGCATTTCCCCTGCGCACAGCCGAAGATTGGGGATGTTTGGCTCCCGGTAATTTCCCTCCTCGCTCGCACGCTGCCTCCATCATGCCCCACGCTGCCCCCCACGATCGTCGCCCCGCGCGGGCCTTCACGCTCGTCGAACTCCTCGTCGTCATCGCCATCATCGGCACGCTCGTCGGCCTGCTGCTGCCGGCCGTCCAATCGGCTCGCGAGGCCGCCCGGCGGATGCAGTGCAGCAACAATCTCAAGCAGCTGGCACTGGCCTTCCAAAACTACGAGTCGTCCCGGAAGCAACTGCCGCTGGCCTACACCAATCCCAATGGGGCGACGAAGTTCCACTCCTGGGCGCCGTTCCTTCTTCCCTTCGTCGAGGAGGCAAACCTCGTCAGCCAGTACACGTTCGCAACCGAATGGTGGAAGAGCCCCAACCGTGAGATCGTCATCAAACAACTCGCCGTCGTCCAATGTCCGTCGACGCCGTCAATCAACCGCATTCAGGACAAGCCGGAGACAACCCCGCCCAACAAGACCGGTGCCTGCGGCGACTACTTTCCCCCCACCGGCGTCCATCCGGTCGATGCCAACGGATTTCTCTCAAGCGGCGAGCAGGTGACTGGCGACACGCGCGGCGTCGTCTGCTGGTGGAGCGACGGCACGAAGGCGACGGTCGCCGGGCTCAACAACGGCGGGCCCGCCAACACCTCCAATCGCTTCAACGACATCATCGACGGGCTCTCGAAGACGATCCTCATGGCCGAGTGTGCCGGTCGCGAGGATGTCTACCGGGGGCGGAGGAAGTTTCCCGTCGATTACACCGGCGTTTCAGGCAAGAAGATTCGAGCCCGCGGCGGCGCCTGGGCAACGACCGACAACGCCTTCATGATCGGCTCGGTGAAGCCGTGGGACACCTCGTTCGGCGACATCCCCACCCCGCCTCGGATCAATTCATCGAATGAATGGGGCCATGCTTTCTATGCCTTCCATCCGCAGGGGACGAACGTTGCCATGGCCGATGGCTCGATTCAGTTTCTCGCCGAGGACACGCCGCTGCGCCTCCTCTGCACGCTCGTGACGCGGGCCGGCGGCGAAACGGCCGCAGCGCCGTGAAGGCGCGACTGAACTGGGGACGGTGAACTGTTCGGCGCCCTAGCGGCAGCACGAAACCGCCGTAATAAAAGTGCAACGCGTGACGCCGCCAGCGAGGGGTCGCCCGTGTTCCGAGAGCCGGCGTAGCCGACAAGCGGAGCCATGGATGGCGAAGCGCAGGCGGGTCCGAGCGAGCGTAGGCCACGAAGGCCGAAGCGAGCTCGGCTGGGGGCACGGGCGACCCCGAAGCCACGCTCGAGCCGACCCGCCCCGAGCGTCCAAAAACAAAACCGGCCCGGCGGGAATCGAGCCCCGCCGGACCGGTCTGGCATTCGTGGCATGAGACGAGCGCCGGCTTACGGCTGCTCCGGGAGACGGCCCGTCTCGACCGCCGGCGTCGGGCCGGTGCAGGCTCGCATGAAGGCGACGAGGTCGGCCTTCTCCTGATCGGTGAGCTTGAGGGGCTTGATCTTGTCGGAGAGGTTCGCGTTGGGATGGCCCC
>CANGGC010000405.1 GCA_947453125.1 Planctomycetaceae bacterium
CAGCTGGGCGTTCCGCCTCGGCTGGGGAGCGATGGTGCATCTTGAACTCGATCTCGCGCGGCTGGGCACGCGGGAGCGGAGGAGGGATGCCGCATGATTCGCGCTCCCCTTTCCGCCGATCGGGCCGTCGTGATCACTGGGATCGGCGCCGTTACCCCTCTCGGCAACGATTTCGACTCCATCGCCGACGCGCTCCTTGCCGGGCGGTCGGGCGTCGTGGAGATCGACGGCGCCGGGTTCAGCCGTGAAGCCCGGCAATTCGCCGCGCCGGTCGCCGCGATCCCGACGGTGGCAACCGACTCCGACGATTCCGACAACGCCTTCGACCGTCTCGGCCAGATCTGCCTGGCAGCCTCGAGCGCGGCCAAGGCCGACGCCGGGCTTGGTGACCTGCGTGGCAGCGGCCCGGTGGCCGGGGCGCGCGTCGGCCTCGTCCTCGGCATCGGCGCCGAGCAACTCAAGAACTGGGAAGCTGATTTCCTCGCCGGCGGACGGCAGGTCTTCTCTCCCGGCAGGCCCGCGAGCCTCGTCCACCGGATCGCCGCCCGGCTCGGCATCCAGGGGCCGGCGGTGACCGTCGCGGCGGCGTGTGCCTCCAGCGGATACGCGTTGGCCTTGGCCCGCCGCTGGATCGCCGCTGGGCTCGTCGATGTCTGTCTGGCAGGTGGCTGCGACATCCTCAGCCCGACCGGCTTTGCTGCCTTCTACAACCTCCGTGCCCTCTCGCGCCGCAGCGACCATCCCTCCCGCGCCTCGCGCCCCTTCGACCGCGACCGCGACGGCTTCGTGATGGGGGAGGGGGGCGCGGTGCTCGTCCTCGAATCGCGCCGCCATGCCGACGCCCGCGGTGCGCGGGTCCGGGGGGAGCTTGCCGGGGTCGGAATGTCGGGGGATGCGGCGCACATGGTGATCCCCAGCGACGATCCGACGCAGGCCGCTCGGGCTATTCATCTGGCGCTGCAAAGCGCCGGCGTGCAGCCTGCCGACCTCGACTACGTCAACGCCCACGCTGCCGGCACTCCCGTCGGCGACGTCGCCGAGGCGGCGGCGATCCGCCTGGCGCTCGGCGCCGCCACCGACCATGTCCCGGCGAGCTCGACCAAGAGCATGTCGGGCCATCTCGTCAGCGGCGCGGCCGCCTTCGAGGCGATCGCCTGCCTGGCCGCAATCGATCGCCAGGCGATCCCCCCGACGCTCAACCTCGACTCCCCCGACGAACGCTGCCGACTCGACCATGTGCCTCTTATCGCCCGGCCGCATCCCGTCACCGTGACCGCCAGCAATTCCTTCGGCTTCGGCGGGGCAAACCTCTGCCTCGTCATCCGCCGAGCCGCCTGATCCCTCACCATTCCCCTTGTCATTTCCCCGGAGATTCCCACGATGACCACCTGCTCCTCACAGTGCGCCTGCCGTCGCCCCGCCGATCCCGCCAGCCCGCCGCTCCCCGCCGCCGAGATCGACTCGCTCCTCGAACGCCTCGTGGCCGAGTGGCATGTCGTCGATCCGGGGCACACCGCCACCGAGCTCGAGGGGCGGATCTGCGATCTCCATAAGTTCAACTTCCAGCTCTGGCACGAAGAAGACATCGCCCGTTCCCCCGAGGTGACCGACGCGCGGATCGCCGAGGTGAAGCGGAACATCGATCGCTTCAACCAGGCGCGGAACGACGCCATCGAGAAGGTCGACGACTGGCTCGTCACGGAGCTCGCCGCCCGCGGCATCCAGGCCGCCGCCGGCACCCCCGCGGCCACCGAGACGCCCGGCTCGGCGATCGACCGGCTCTCGATCCTCGAGCTCCGCCGGTTTCATATGCGCGAGCAGCTCGACCGTGCCGATGCCACCCAGGAGCACCGCGAGAAGGCAGCGGCCCGGATGGCGGTGCTCGACGCCCAGCGCGGCCACCTCATCGACGCGATCGACCGTCTCCTCACGGAGATCTTCCAGGGCCAGCGGCCGCTGCGTGTGTTCCGGATGATGAAGATGTACAACGATCCGACGATGAACCCGTATCTCTACAAGGCCCAGAACCGGGCGGCGGCCTGATCCGCTCCGGCTCCGCCGGGGGAGTTTCGTCTCCATGTTCGAACACCGCCGCGAATCGCTCCTCCCCCGGCGGGCGTTCGCCCAGCGGGTGGCGTGGCATCTCTCCATCGCCAGCGTCGTGGTGGCGCTGGCGCTGGGGTTCGGCGTGGTCGGCTACCACTGGCTCGGCGGGCTGCCCTGGATCGACGCGCTCCTCAACGCGTCGATGATCCTCGGCGGTATGGGGCCAGTCGACCCGATTTCCTCGCCGGCGGGGAAGTTGTTTGCGTCGTTCTATGCCCTGTTTTCCGGGCTCGTCTTCATCGGCGTGGCGTCGCTGGCGATCGCGCCGTTCGTCCATCGGATCATGCACAGCCTCCACATCGAGGAGGAGTGATCCGGCGGCGCCGGTTGTGCGCCGCTTGGGGAACGGGTGAAATGACCCGGCACCTTCCCTTCCGGAGCAAACCGATGGCCCTCAAGAAAACGACCGCCGCCCAAGGATCGAAGGCCAAGCCGTCGCCAGCCAAAGCTTCGACGCCAAAGAATCTCGCCACCAAAGCCAAGGCTCACCAGGTAAAGGCTCTCCAGTTAGAAGCTCCGCAGGCGCTCGC
This sequence comes from Planctomycetaceae bacterium, assembly GCA_947453125.1. Taxonomy (GTDB): domain Bacteria; phylum Planctomycetota; class Planctomycetia; order Pirellulales; family UBA1268; genus QWOP01. The sequence continues at coordinate 2,637 of CANGGC010000405.1, forward strand.
GGCGAAGAAGGCCGCGCCGCGGGCCAAAGCCCCCGCGAAGAAGCCCGCCGCGGCAAGGCCGGCACGCCCCACCGGGGCCGGTCGGCCCGAGGCAAACTCGTTGGGGATGAAGCTCGTGCCGATCCCCGCCGGCAGCTTCACGATGGGGAGCCCGCTGACGGAGAAGGGGCGCGGCACGGACGAAGCGCAGCAGCGTGTGACGATCCTGCATCCGTTCCTCATCAGCCGCACGGTCGTCACGAAGGCCGAATGGAAGGCGGTGATGAAGACCGAGCCGTGGAAGGGGCAGCGCTGTGTCGTCGAGGGAGACGACGCGCCGGCGGTGTTTGTCGACTGGCACGATGCAGTCGCCTTCTGCCGCAAGCTCACCGTCCAGGAGCGGGCCGGCGGGTGGCTCGAGAAGGGGGAGCATTACCGACTGCCGACGGAGGCAGAGTGGGAGTATGCCTGCCGCGCCGGCACCAAGTCGGCGTGGTCGTTCGGCGCCGATCCGCGCAAGCTCTCAGATCACGCTTGGCACTACGGCAACACGAGCGACCGCAAGGAGGCCTACGCCCACCGCGTCGGCCGCAAGAAACCCAATCCATGGGGCCTCTACGACATGCACGGCAACGTCTACGAGTGGTGTTCCGACTGGTACAAGTCGGCGCTCGCCGGCGGTGAGAATCCGCAGGGGCCGTCGACCGGCACGATGAAGGTCCTTCGCGGCGGTGGCTGGGGCTACGACCCGGTCCGCTGCCGCTCAGCCGATCGCAACAAGAACGACCCCTCGTTCACCGACTTCTCCGGTGGCTTCCGCGTCGTCCTCGCCGGCGAGTGATCGGCGGCTGGCGCGCGGCCGCTCTCGGCCGCGCACCAGCGCCTTGGGATTGCGACTCAGGATCCGGGATGGCTCACCAGCCCCAGCCGCGCCGCCAGCTGCGCCGGGCCACCCGGTTGCCGACGCGGATCGCATGGGCGCTGGGGCCGACGTAGACCGGCGCCGGACGATAGACCGGCGCATAGAACGGTGCCCGGTAGAAGGCCGGGCCGTAGTACGGCGCACGGTAGGCGGGATAGCCCCAGCCGACCGAATTGAAGGTCGAGACATACCGCGGCCCGAAGCCATACACGCCCGGACCGTAGCCTGGGCCGAACCCCGGGACAAAGCCTGGCCCGAACCCCGGGCCGAAGCCGCCGACCGCCATCGGCCCGCCCCAGCCCCAAC
>CANGGC010000406.1 GCA_947453125.1 Planctomycetaceae bacterium
GGAGATTGACCACGAGCGCCCGGCCGCAGATTCCGGCGGTCTGCCGGGAGAGGATCGCGGTCGGGACGTATTTCAGCGACTCTCCTCGCATCAGTTCGCCGAAGCCGGGGAGCATCTTCTGGCAGACATGCTCGGTGGCCTCAGGGGTCACGTCGCGCGGCGCGGGGCCGGTGCCGCCGGTGGTAACGACGAGGCAACAGCCGGCCTCGGCCAGGGCAACGATCGCCGCGGAGATTTCCTCAATGGTATCGGGAACGATCCGCTCCCGCGCCTCCCACGGCGAGGCGAGTACCTCGTGGAGATAGTCGCGGATCGCCGGGCCCCCTTCATCGACGTACTCCCCGCGGCTTGCCCGGTCGGAGACGGTGAGGATGCCGATGAGGGGCGGAGAGATTTTCATGATGCCCGTCACAATACCCCAGGGGGGATGGTGAAACTACGCGACCTTCGCGGCGCCGCATCGACTGAAACAGGCGACCCTGACAGCTATTCCGGCTGGGGAGCCCGGGGGGACTATGCCGATGGAAGGGAGTCTCCGGGATCATCCGAAGGACGGACCGGTCCCACCTTCCCCCCGCACCGCTGACGAGCATGCTCCCCCCGACTGGCATCGAGCGGCCCCGGCCGAGGCGATCGAGCCTCGTGGTGGCGACGCACACGCTCCTCCTGATGGCCGTGAGCTGGGGTCCAGGCCGGGCCACAGCCGAGTCGCCGGCGACCCCGGATCGCGTGGAGAGCGACGAGGCCGTGGCGCAGAGCCTGGCCGAGGACGAGCTTCCCGGCACGGTGGTGCCGCTGACCGAACGGGCGGGAGGCCCCTGGGAGCGTTTCGCGCAGAACCCATCCGCCGACCCGCGCCGCCGGCCGAACCTCGATCCCGGTCAGGCGGGCAACATCGACCAGGGAGCGGGGCGACGCTTCGAGGGCCCGGACGACGGGCCGGGCACCCCCGTCCTCGATCCCGGCCAGATCGGCAACCTCGACATCCGCCTGGAAGAGGCGCGAAACCGGCTCGAGAAGCTCGAGGGGAAGACCGAGCAGTTGCCCCTGATCCGGATGAGCGGTTTCTTCCAGGTCGATGACGGGCTCTTCAGCCAGTCGCCGGCGAGCCAGGCCTACTACGGCGACATCCAGGATGGCGTCGGCTTCCGCCGCGCCCGCCTCTCGGCGGTCGGAAAGCTCACCGAGTTCACCAACTTCTCGATCGAGTTCGACTTCGCCCAGATCGGCCGACCGAGCTTCTTTGATATCTGGGGGGAACAGGAGCAGATCCCGATCCTCGGCACGGTGCGCATTGGCCAATTCCGCCAGCCGGGCACGATGGACGCCTGGACGAGCGTGCGGCATCTGGAGTTTCTCGAGCGCTCGGCGGCCTTCCAGGCGACCGATCCCTTCCGCCGCGTCGGCATCATGGCCTACGCGATGAGCGAGGATGAGCGGACAAGCTGGGCCTACAGCGTCTACGCCACCGGGCTGACGTTCTTCGAAGCCGGTCAAAACGTCTACCAAACCTTCGGCGACAACCGGGCCGGCACGCAGATCGGCGACAACGGTGGCATTGGTGTCGCGTCGCGCATCACCCACCTCCTCGACTACGACGATCTCACCGACGGCCGCTATCTCACGCACGTCGGCACCGGCTTCCTCTACGGCCAGACCGGTGGCTCCGGGAGTACGGGCGTCGGCGCCAAGACGTATCGTTCGTTCGTGTTCCCCGAGTTCTTCGTCGGCGATCCGGCAGGCCTCGGGCTCTCCGCTGCCGGCACGCCGCGCGTCATCGACTCGGGGCGCATCCTCGCCGACAACTTCTGGATGACCCACGTCGAGTTCGCCCGCAATGCCGGCCCGGCCCACTTCCAGACGGAGGTGATGCTCGAGGGCTTCAATCAATTTGGTGGGCCCACCACCTTCGTCCCCGCCGCCTACTTCCAGTGCGGCTACTTCCTCACCGGCGAGAGCGCCCTCTACCTCAAGCAGGCCGGCGTCCTCGACTACAACGTCGTCCCCCACACCACCTTCTTCGGCACCGGCCGCCGCGGCCGCCTCGCCGGATGGGGGGCGTGGGAGGCGGCCTTCCGCTGGACGTACGTCGATCTCTCCTGCACGAACATCAATCCGGCCAACCAGCTCTCCAATTCCGCCGGCCCCCCACCGGCCCCCGGCTACGGCGTCTACAACGCGCCGACGCTGGCCCTGAATTGGTGGTGGAACCGGTTCACGCGCGTCCAATTCAACTGGGTGCACGCGATGCCCGACGTCCGCGGCAAAGGCCCGCTCCCCTTCGACATCTTCGGCACCCGATTCCAGATCGAGTTCTAGTTTTCGCGCGGATGCAGCCATCCATGGCCTGCATCAGCTTGGGCCGACCGCAAAAACGCCAGACTGCGAACATGCCATGAACAAGCTCCCAGCGCTCACGGCCCGCAAGTGCGCGGCGATCCGCATCGCCGCTACCCTCGTGCTCGTGTCCACCGCTGTCGCGGCCGACCCCGATTCCCTGCCCCGGCCGCGGGCCAAACCGGAGCCGCGGAAGCTCGTCCTGCCCGACGACGCCCCGGCGGCGAAGTCACAAGCAGCGACGAAGCCCGCGCCGGACAGCCAAGCCGAGGTGCCCAAGCCGGAGGGACGCCCCGGCCGGGCCCCTGATCCGCCGGGGAGCGGGAAGGGCGACGACGCCAAACCGAAAGATCCCAAGGCGGACGCCAAGAAGAAGGAAGCTCCGCCCCCCGACGGCCGCTGCGACCAGTGCGGAAGCTGCAAGGGCGTGCGGAAGGTGTGTGTCCCGAAGATGATCGAGAAGGAAATCAAGAAGGTCTGCTGGGACGCCAAATGTGAGGACTTCTGCATCCCGGGGCCGAGCGTGTGGTGTGGCAAGGCCTGCAAAAAGGACGACTGCGGCTGCTGGACGCACAATCTCTGGAAGCCGACCTGCGCGGAGGTGAAGACGCGCGTCGTGCCGGTGCGGAAGGAGACGAAACGGAAGGTGCCGGCGGTGGAGTGGAAGGTGGAGGAACGTTGTGCCTGCTGCCGCTGCAAACCTTGCGAACTGGCAGCCAACCCACCCCTTTCCGAGAAGGCCGCCGCGGAGGAGAAGGGGCTTCCAGCCGGGCGAAAATGAGCTGCCCTGTTGGTGCGCGCGGCTGCCCGTTTCGTCCCACCGCCGTGTGTCACTTCTGCCCCGTTCCCCGCGATCGCTGCCGTCCCCGGTGGCATCCTGTGTCGAAGGACGTTTTCCAGGTTTTCCGCGTCGATCCGACCGACGCCGAGGGGCGCTCGGCCACCGCGCGGAGGCTGTGGCGCGAGCGAGTCTTCTGGACGTTCCAGGCCATCTTCTGGGGGAGCATCGGCATCGCCATGCTCGGTTTGCCTCACCATGGCGATGACGGCGCCGGGCGGGGATGAAGCCAGCCAGACCAGGCGGGTTGTCGATGGATCCTTCGGCGAATCCCGGGGCCCCCGCTCAGATCGAGCCGCGGTCCGCGAGCAGCTTGACCAGCGCATCGACGCACTTGGCCACCGGCCACTGGTCGGTCGGGAGGACGAGATCGGGATCCAAGGGCGCTTCGTACGGCGCGCTCACGCCGGGGAAGTGCTTCATATCGCCGGCATCGGCTAGCGCGTAGTGCCCTTCGGCGTCGCGCTGCCGACAGACCTCGAGCGGGCAGGCGAGATGGACGACCAGCGCCCGCTCGCGGCCGATCCGATCCACAGCCTTTTGCCGTACCGATTCCTCCGGGGCCACGAAGGCCGCGATGCAGAGGAGCCCGGCGTCGTTGAACAGTCGGGCGATCTCCGCGCCGCGGCGGAGATTCTCGCTCC
>CANGGC010000407.1 GCA_947453125.1 Planctomycetaceae bacterium
GGGGAAGCCCGGCTTCAGAGCCCGCACGTCGTAGCCACTCTTGGCGAGGATGTCGGCGGCCTTCTTGCAGCGGCCCCCGGCCTGGCAGTGGACGTAGACAATGTTTCCCTTGGCGAGTGACTTTGCGAGCTCGTCGGCCGGGATGCCCTGCTCGAGACTGCTCAAGGGGAGGAGCTTCGCGCCGACGACATGCCCCTCGACCCACTCCTCCTCCTCGCGGACGTCGACGAGGATCGCCTTGCCGGCGGCGGTCGATTGCTTGACGAGGTCGAGCGAGTCTTTCGTGTGTTCGGCGGCGATCGCCTCACCTGCCAGCGACACAAGCGCCAGGGCCACGAGCGCCCCGCGGCTGGCGGTGCTGCAGGTGGCGCCGCGTGGGGCCTGATTCCAGGGCATCTTCGCGAGCATCATCGCCATCCCGCAGGTGTCGGTGATCCCGGCAAACACGAGCCCCGCGCCGATGAAGCCAGAGAGGAGCGTCCAGGCCTGGATTTGCGTGAACCACGCCAGCGCCACCCCGAGGACGACTATCGCCCCGGCGCAGATCCGCACCTGCCGCTCGAGCGACATCGCCTTGCGGCCGCGGATCAGCCGCAGGCCGGCGGTCTCGCAGGCGGCCGTGCCCCCGTCGACGCTGGCGACCGCCGTCAGCCCCGCGGCGAGGAGCTTCTCGCAAGCCTGCCGGCTCCGGCCCCCCGACTTGCAGACGACATAGAGCGTTCCCGGCTGCCCGCTGCGCTCGGCGACGATCGCCTTGGCATCGAGCCGGTCGAGGGGGATATTTCGCGCCCCGTCGACATGGGCCTCGCCATACTCCGCAGGGGTGCGGACATCGAGGAGATCGAACGGCTCCCCGCGACGGCGGATCTCGGCGAGGGCTGCAGGGCTGATTGTGTCGACCATTCTGTGGCCTCCTCAAGGGCGTGATGGATGTGCGGTGGGCGTGCAGGGCGTGCCGCCCTCTCCTTATCGTACGGAGATGCCCTCACTCTGCGGCAGACGGCCAGCAGGAAGGGATCGGGCCGCGAAGGCAAGAACCTGCGGAACAGAGCCAGACTGGGCGATATGCGGTGCCGAGTTGATTCGCTACATTCGGGCGGTATGACACCCAATCAACCCTGGAAAGTGCTGCTCACCGCCCGGGCGTCGTTTGACGCCGGGACGAAGGCGCACGAGCTTTTCCGTGCCGCCGGCTGCTCAGTGACTGTGTCGGAGCCGTTTGGGCCGCTCGACGTTCCAGCCCTCACCAAGGCTCTCCACGGCTACGACGCCGTCCTTGCCAGCTCCGATGCCTACAACGCGTCGTTCTTTGCCTCCCCCGACATCGCCGATCTCAAGATCGTGTCGCGCTGGGGAGTGGGGCTCGACTGCGTCGATCTTGCCGCAGCAACGCGGGCCGGCGTCGTGATCTGCAACACCCCCGGCCTCCTCGACGAGGCGGTGGCCGACTACGCCTGGGCGCTCCTCTTCGCCGTGGCGCGGCGGGTCGATGCCGGCCAGGATCTCCTCCGCAGTGGCGAATGGAGTGTGGCCTGGGGACACGATGTCCATGGCAAGACCCTCGGGATCATCGGCTGCGGCCGGATCGGCAAGGCGATGGCCCGGCGCGCGGTCGGCTTCGGGATGCGCGTTCTCGGCCACGACCCCCATGTCGCAAAGACAGGGAGCGAGGGGATCGAGTTTGTCGATCTCGACCGGCTCCTTGCCGAAAGTGATTTTGTCAGCCTCCATTCGGCGCTCACTCCCGAGAACCGGGGCCTCATCGGCGCGGCGCAACTGGCGCGGATGAAGTCGACCTCGTATCTCATCAACACCGCCCGAGGGGCACTGGTCGACGATGGCGCGCTGATCGCGGCGCTCCATCGCGGGGCGATCGCCGGGGCTGCCCTCGATGCGTTTGCCTCCGAGCCGCTTCCAGTCGACAGCCCGCTGCGGTACTGCCCGCGGCTCCTGATCACGCCGCATCAGGCCTTCAATTCTGTCGAGACCGGCGAGAAGGTGAGCCTGATGGCAGCCGAGGCGATCGTCGACCTGATGCATGGTCGACGGCCGAAGCAGGTGGCCAATCCCGACGTTCTCGCCTCCCCCACCCTCCGGGCCCTGATCCGATGAGAAGCAACCCCGTTCGGGAGAAGCTCCGTCGCGGCGAGCCGAGCATCGGGACGTGGCTCTGCCTCCCCGACCCGACCGCCGCCCGCTTGCTCTCCTGCGTCGGCTTCGATTGGCTGACGGTCGAACTCGAGCACGCGCCGGTGAACATCGAGACGGCCGTGGCGGCGTTTGGCGCCGTGGCGGCTCAAGGGGCGCTTGCGGGACTGAGTGGCGGCGTGGGGACGGTGCCGCTGGTGCGCGTCCCCTACAACACCACCGAGAACATCAAGCGCGTTCTCGACAACGGTGCCTTCGGGATCGTCGTGCCGATGGTCAACTCGCGCGCCGAAGCCGAGGCGGTGGTGGCCGCGGCCCGCTACGCGCCGCTCGGCAAGCGCTCCGTCGGCGGCTTCCTCCATGCCGTCAATTTCGGCACCGATCCCGGCACGTATTACGAGCGGGCCAACGACGAGATCCTCGTCGTCGTCCAGACGGAACACATCGACGCGGTCGAGCGGGCCGACGAGATCCTCTCCGTTCCGGGCATCGACGCCTTCTTCATCGGTCCCAACGACCTCCTCAAGTCGATGGGGCGAAAGCCCGCCATGGAGAGCGATGATCCGGCCTTCGTGCAGGCCCTCGCCCATCTCGTCGCCACCGGCAAGAAGCATGGCGTGGCGCCTGGCATCCACACCGCCGACGCTGCGGCCGCGAAGCGCCGCGTCGCGGAGGGCTTCCAGTTCGTGGCGGTCGCCAGCGACGTGGCGATGATGCTCGCCAAGGCCCAGGATGAGCTCGCCGCCCTGGGGCTCGGCGGGGCCGGGCAGGTCGTGCGGTACTAGGGCGACGCTGGGAGCGCTGGCAGGTCGTCTGTCGCCCCTTCTGGCCAGCGGTCGAGGGGCTCCCATTCGAGGAGCCTTTTCGTCGGCCCGAGATCGAACATCTCGATTTCTACCGGTCGGCTCGTCGCGTAGACGATTGAGTGGCCAGGGGGCACGGGGTGTTCCACGGCGGCCGCGAAAAACGTGCCGGCATCGCGTGGCGAGAGATAGCAGTGGGGGCCGTGAAAGCTCTCCCCCAGTTCGTCGGCGTGAGCCCGGTCGCGCGGGCACCATCCCAGCCGCACGGAGATCACCACGGCGCCGGTGACCCGGGCGTGGATCTGGCCGGCGGCCTCGAGAGCGACTTTCGTGATCGCATACCAGCCGCGCGGGGTGAGCGGATCGGCGACGCGAATCGGCCACGGGCCCTCGTACTGCTGGACGAAGTTCACCTGGCCGGAACTCGCGAGGATGACGCGCGGCACGGCGGCGGCCTTTGCTCCCTCGATGACGTTGTGGAGGCCGAGGAGGTTGTCGGGAAGGAGCCGGGCGGCGAAGTCGTCGTCGTCGGGGGTGGCGGCGAGATGGACGAGGGCGTCGGCACCCCGGAGCACGGCGGCGACGGCGGCCGCATCGGCGAGATCGGCGACGATCGACTCGCCGGCGGGCGACGGACAGCGGTCAAAAGCCCGAACATGCCAGCCCCGCGCGAGTAACTCGCGGGAGGCCGCGCGGCCGAGGCGGCCGGCGGAACCGGTGACGACGACGGTGCGTGACGGAGAGGACGACATCGGGCAACTCCGGAAAGTGAACCGAATTCGGTGGACGACATCCACGGGGCCGACATCGTAGCCGCCCCGGGAGCAATTCGACTCTGAACGTTCGGGGGCA
>CANGGC010000408.1 GCA_947453125.1 Planctomycetaceae bacterium
CTGCCGCTCGAGCGCGGCGAACAGGAAGAGGGGATCCTTGCCCCGGTTGGCCCGCGCGATCCGCCCCTCCTTCTCGCCGACGAGCATCACCCGGTCGGGGCCGCTCTCCTCGCGCCCCGCCAACATCGCCTCGCGCTTCTCGAGCCTCCAGTACTCCGGGCTACGGACGCTGATGAGGTCGCCGAGATCGACGAAGCCGACCTGTCGGCCGACGGTGCGGATCCACGCCTTCCAGTCGGCGTCGAAGATCGGATCGTCGGCGATCGCCTCCATCCCCTGCTGGTAGTCGAGGCGGTTGCGCGAGAGGCACTCGAAACGGTAGACGAACAGGCCCTGCGGCGTCGGCCCATCGGCGAGGTAGCGAGCTTCCCGCTCGAGGATCGCCAGCGCCATCCGCATGTCGAACCGCCCTCCCTCGTGCTCGGCCCGGTTCATGACGAATGTCTGGAAGCGGGTGAAGTAGTGGGGGATGCGGGCCATCGCGGTGGAGAGGGTGCCGAAGAGCTTGAGCTCGGCGACGAGGTAGTCGATCGCCATCGGCAGTTTCGTCGTGGCGAGGACCTCCTGAGCGATCGACCCGAGCGCCTCCTGGGCGGCAATTCCGGCCGCCATGCGCTCGGCCAGAGCGTGGAACAGGTGGCCCTGTTCGATGTACTCCTCGCGGTCGAGCATGGAAAAGTCTGTCGCTGGGGACGTCCGGTCGTCGTGGCATCCTATACTCGTGGAGGTTCCCGCGCCGCTTTCGCGCGCGGCTCCTCCCCCACGGGCCTCGCCATGCCGGAAGGTTTTTCCACGATCGAAGCCGCCGTCGCCGCCTTCCGGCGTGGGGAGGTGATCGTCGTCGTCGACGCCGAGGATCGAGAGAACGAAGGGGATTTCGTCTGCGCTGCCGAGAAGGCCACGCCCGAGGTGGTGAACTTCATGATCCGGCACGGCCGCGGCCAGGTGTGCATGCCGATCCTGCCGGAGATTGCGAGGCGGCTCGATCTGCCGATGATGGTCGAGGCCAATTCCACGCCTCTGGGCACCGCCTACACCGTCCCTGTCGACCATGTCTCCGCCCGGACGGGGATCACGGCCGGCGAGCGGGCCACCACGATCGCCGCGATCCTCGCCCCCGAGACGCGTCCGGCCGACTTCGTCCGCCCCGGCCACCTCTTTCCACTCGTGGCCAAGGAGGGGGGCGTGCTTCGCCGTGCCGGCCACACCGAGGCGGCCGTCGATCTGGCGCGGATGGCAGGGCTCCAGCCGGCCGGCGTCCTCTGCGAGATCCTCGACGACACCGGCAACCGGGCCGACCGGCAGACGCTCCAGGCGCTGGCGGGTGAGCACCGGCTCGAGATCATCTCGATTGAGCAGCTCATCCGTCACCGTCGCACCCGCGAACAACTCGTGGAGCGGATTGCCGAGGCCGATCTGCCGACGACCTGGGGCCGCTTCCGGATCATCGCCTACGGGGTGAAGTTCGAGTCGCAGCAGCCGATCGTCCTGGTGATGGGGGATCCCGCCACCGCCACCGATCCGCTCGTCCGCCTCCACTCCTCCTGTTTCACAGGCGACCTCCTCGACAGCCTCCGCTGCGACTGCGGCGATCAGCTCCATCTGGCCCTGGAGAAGATCGGCCAGGAGGGGGTGGGGGTGCTCGTCTATCTCCCGCAGGAGGGGCGCGGCATCGGCTTGGTGGAGAAGATCCGCGCCTACGCGCTCCAGGATCAGGGGCTCGATACCGTCGAGGCCAATCTCGCCCTCGGCTACAAGGCCGATGCCCGCGATTACGGCGTCGGCATCCAGATCCTCAAGGATCTCGGCCTGCGGCGGGTGCGGCTGCTCACCAACAATCCGAAGAAGACCGACGCGTTCATCTACGGCGGCTTCGATTTGGAGGTCGTCGATCAGGTGCCGATCCTCCCTCCGGTGCATGAGTTCAATCAGCGCTACCTGCAGACGAAGCGAGAGAAGATGGGACACCGTTTCCCGGAGTGAGCGTCGGGGACGCCTGAGGGGAGAGCGATGGTGCGCCGGCTGCGATGCATGCTCGTGATCGTGGCGATGGCTTTGACCGCGGTCGGCTGTAGCCGGAGGCCGGAGAGGCTCCCAGAGGGGGTGACCGTCCCGGCCCTCCGTGGGAAGCAGGGGGCCGCGGGGCGGGTGGCTGGTCTGGCCAAGGGGCGCGACGAGGCTTTCGTCCCCCCCGCGGCGGCCGAGCTCGATCGCCTTGTTTGGATCGACCGACCGGTGAAGGACGGCTTGGCGGTTCTCCGCGAGGAGCTCGCGGCCGGGGAAGCCGGCGACGAAACGGCGCTTGCTGCCCCAAACGATTCCCCGGCGGCCAACGGGCGGATCCTCGCAGCGATCGCGAGGCTTCCCGAAGCCGGCGAAGCCGATCCCGATGCCACGCTCGTCCGCCATCTCCGCACGGATCCGGTCAGCCTCAACCCGATCATGCGCGCCACGCCGGCGGAGTTCGAGGTGGTCGGGTTGACGGAGTTCCGCCTGTTCTCCTTCGACCGCCGGCTGGAGCCGTTTGCCACGGCGGAGACGGTGGCCTCCTGGCAGTCCAGCGCCGACGGCCTCATCGACCGGGTCGTGCTCCGCGACGATCTGGTGTGGAGCGACGGCCAGCCGATCACGGCCCGTGATGTCGCCTTCAGTTACGCCGTGATCATGGATGACGACCTGCCCGTACCGAGTGTCCGCGATGGCACCGACCAACTCCGCACCGTCGAGGCATATGACGAGCGGACGGTGGTGTTCTTCCACCGCGAGCCCCTGGCGACGAACGTCTGGAACCTCAACTTCCCGGTCATCCCCCGGCATGTTCACGATGGTGTATGGCGCGACGATCCGCTGTTCACCGCCGGCGATTCCACGGCGCTGCCGGTCTGCGGGGGCCCGTACCGGGTGGTCGAGTGGCGCCGGGGGGAGCGGGTCGTGCTCCGCCGGCGCGACGAATGGTCGACCGTCGATGGCAAGCCGGTCCGCGACATCCCCACCTTCCGGGAGATCGAGTTCAGGATCATCGAGGATTCCGACGCGGCCTTCGCCGCGCTCCAGGCGGGGACGATCGACGAGATGCTCCTCGCGCCGGAGCAGTGGCGGACGGCGGGAGGAGCGGGGAACGGCCGGTGGACCCCCGTGGCGGCGCCTGAATGGACGGTGGCGTTCTTCGCTTGGAACATCGACACGCCGTTGTTCGCCGACCGGCGTGTCCGCCGGGCTATGACCTACGCCTTCGATCACGGATGGATGCTCCGGGAACTTTTTTCTGGCCTCTACGATCCGGCCACCGGGCCGTTCCACGAAGGCTTCTGGGCAGCGCCACGGAAGCGCCAGGCCGCCGCCCAACAGGATCTCCAGCGCGCCCAGCAGCTCCTCGATGATGCCGGCTGGGTCGACACCGACAACGACGGCATCCGGGATCGCGATCTCGACGGCCGCCCGATCCCTTTCGAGTTCACGATGCTCGTCGCCGACCAGCCGCTCCGCATCCGGACCTGCGAACGCCTCCGCGACGATCTGGCGCGGATCGGGGTGCGGATGGATCTCGATGTTGTCGATCAGACGACGCTCGTCGACCGCACCCAGTCAGGCCGCTTCGAGGCCTGGCACGGGAGCCGGGGGGCCGCGGCCGATCCCGACGCCACCGAGCGTCACTGGACGACCGGCGGTGCCGGGAACGTCGTCGGCTATTCCAATCCGCTCGTCGATGCGCTCTACGACGCGGGACGCCGGGAACTCAACCGGACGAAGCGCGGCGAGAAGTACGGACGGATCCAGGAACACCTCTGGGAGGATCA
>CANGGC010000409.1 GCA_947453125.1 Planctomycetaceae bacterium
CGAGGTCTGGAGGCGGTGGGCCATCTCGTAGCTGGCGATCCGGGTGGCGATCTCCGGATCGCCGTCGGCGGCGAGGCGCGTGCGGTTGAGCGCCCCGACGACGCCGAGGGTGTCGGCGGCGAGGCGGTCATCGGCGCCGGCGGGCTGGCCGACATTGAGGATCGGGTCGCCGGCATTGCGGAAGCGCGTGCCTGCGTGCATCGACGGCAGAAACCCGCTCGACCAGTTGGCGCTGCCGCCGCTGATCCCGCCGCCGGTGCTCATGACGACGAACGCCGGCAGCTCGTCACTCTCGCTCCCCAGGCCGTAGGTGACCCACGAGCCCATGCTCGGCCGGCCCGGCTGGGCGAAGCCGCAATTCATGAAGATCTGCGCCGGGGCATGGTTGAATTGGTCGGTGCGGCAGCTGCGGACGATGGCGATCTCGTCGACGACGCCGGCAAGCCAGGGGAGCATCTCGGAGATCTCCGCCCCGCTCTGGCCGTGGCGGGCAAACTTGAACTGCGGCCCGAGGACCGCGGCATCAGGGCGGATGAAGGCATACCGCTGGCCGCCGATCACCTCCGGCGGGATCGGCTTCCCCTCGATCTCGGCGAGCTTCGGCTTGTGGTCGAAAAGCTCGAGTTGGCTCGGTGCGCCGGCCATGAACAGCTGGATCACCGCCTTGGCCTTCGCCGGGAAGTGCGGCGGCTTGGGGGCAAGGGGCCCGGTGACGGCCCGCGGCCCTTCGGCGGCGATAGCATCGCGCGCGAGCAACCCGGCCAGCGCCATCTTGCCGACCCCAAGGCCGCAGTCGGAGAAGAAATGACGCCGCGTGGCATGGAGGAGGCCATTCATCGCTTCACCACCGTTTCGTCGAGGTTCATCACGGCTCTCGCCACGAGCATCCAAGCGGCCCGGTCGACCGAATCACCGCCGCCATCGCCACCGAGCTTGGCAGCATCAAGTTCCCCGGCGGCCAGACGCTGCCGCTGGGTCGATAGAAATCCCAGGAGCGTCTCCCGTTCATCGGCCGCGAAGGGGCGCGAGAGAACGCGGCGGCCGAGGTCATCGAGCCGGGCCGCGTCGTCGCCTGGGCTTGCCAGCGCCTGGGCCCCGAGGGCCCGGGCAACCTCGACGAACATCGGGTCGTTCATGAGGGTGAGGGCCTGGAGGGCGGAATTGGAGACGTCGCGGCGCGCGAGGCAACTGTCGCCGGAGGGGCCATCGAAGGTGGTCACGAAGGCGAACGGCGCCGTCCGCTTTTGAAACGTATAGAGGCTGCGGCGGTGGCGATCCTCCCCCGGGCTCGGCTCCCACGCCCCCCCCCCGTAGGCCGTCTCGGTCACGCCGGCCGGCTGCGGCGGCCGCACCCCCGGGCCGTACATCTTCTCCGAAAGGATCCCAGCAGCCCGGAGGAGGCCGTCGCGGATCTGCTCCGCCTCGAGCCGGACGCGCGGCCCGCGGGCGAGGAGGATGTTGGCCGGATCGGCCGCGAGCTGCTCGAAGCTGGCCGCCGAGTCCTGCCGGTAGGTGGCACTCGTGACAATCAGCCGGTGGAGTTTCTTGAGCGACCAGTGCAAGTCTTCCACAAACATTACCGCGAGCCAGTCGAGCAAGTCGGGATGCGAAGGGGGCGTCCCCTGGAAGCCGAAATCCTCGAGCGTCGGCACGATGCCGCGGCCGAAGAAGGCCTGCCACTGCCGGTTGACCGTCACCCGAGCGGTGAGCGGATGCTCTGGATTGACGAGCCACTCGGCCAGCGCCAGCCGATTGGCGGGAGTGCCCTCAGGCAGGCCGGGGAGAAACGCGGGCACGGCCGGAGCGATCTCCTGCCGGGCCTGCGTGTATTCGCCACGGTGCCGGAGGAACGTCTTCCGCGGATTGTCGGCGGGGCGCTCGCGAAGAACGAGCGTCGTCGGCCCGCCGCGGAGCTGCGCCTCGAGCCCGCGGATCGCCTTCATCGGCTCGGCAAGCTCCGAGGCCGCGGCGAGAAACCGGCGCCGCAGGGCCTTCGTTTCCGCCTCGGTCCGCTCCGCGGCCGGCTTCCGCAGGGCCTCCTCTTCAGGCGCCGTGAGCCCGCGGGCCTCGGCGCCCTTCGCCCCCGTGACCGAGAGCCGGAAGCAGCCGAGCGGGCAGGCGTAATGGCGCTCGAACTTCATCACCAAGGTCAGCGGCGTCCCGGGGGCCACCGGCTCGGCGAACGTGAACACCGCCGCATGGGGCCGCCCCTGATCGCCATTGGTGCTCCAACCGCTCGACATGTCGCCGTCGAGGGCCAGCGACGCAGTGCTCTTTCCCCCGGAGAAGGCCGCGGTGCCGTTGAAGGAATCGCTCGCCGTGGTCACCGCCACTCGCGCTCCCCCTGCCGTGATCTCGAGCTCCGAGAGGAAAAAATCCCCCTTCGGCCCCTCGTACCAGGCCATGCCCGGGCCGTATGCAGGCAGGCTCGGATCGGGGAGGACCTCGAGGCGGATCGCCTGGACGGGATGGTCGGCTGCGGGGAGAACGATCTCGTAGCGGTCGCTCTTGGTGACATCGCCGCTTGCGAGGATCGAGCCGTCGTCGCGGACGCTCAAGTGCGGCATCGAGGTCTGCCACGACTGCGGCTTCACGACGTGCCAGTCGATCGCCTTGGCCGCTTCCTCCCGCTCCCAGCCGGCGAAGCGTTCCTCGAGTGGCGCAGGAGCCGGCTGGCCTTCGGCGGCGGGGACAAGAGGCCACTTTCCCGGCAGCTCGTTCCACGCCGCTTCGAGTTGGGCAGCCGCCTCGGCCACGGCCTTCGTCTGCTCGGCGTCGGGGATCACCCACTCCGGCTCGTCGGCGTTGTCGAGGCAGGCAAACAGCCCGTAATAGTCGGCCTGGGTGAGGGGATCATATTTATGGTTGTGGCACTGCGCGCAGCCGGTCGTCAGCCCGAGCCAGGTGACGCCGGTAGTGCTCACCCGATCGACCATCGCCAGATAGCGGAACTCGAGCGGATCGATCCCCCCTTCCTCATTGATCATCGTGTTGCGGTGGAAGCCGGTGGCGACGATGTCGTCGGCCGTGTCGCCGGGGAGGAGATCGCCGGCAATTTGGCGGCGCGTGAAGGCGTCGAAGGGCATGTCGTCGTTGAGGGCCCGGATCACCCAGTCGCGATAGGGCCAGATCCGCCGCTCGCGGTCCTTCTCATAGCCGTTGGTGTCGGCGTAGCGGGCCAGATCGAGCCACCGCCGCGCCCAGCGCTCGCCGTAGCGCGGGCTGGCGAGCAATCGATCGACGAGCTTCTCATAGGCATCGGGGCTGTTGTCGGCGACGAAGGCGTCGAGCTCGGCTGGCGTCGGCGGTAGGCCGACCAGATCGAAATGGACGCGTCGGCAGAGCGTGGCCCGATCGGCCTCGACTCCGGGCCGCAGCCCTTCGCGGGCGAGCCGGTCGCGGACGAAGAAATCGATCGGATTCTCTGGCGCCGCGGCGCCGGCCGCGTCTGGCACCTTCGGCACGGCCGGGCGCGCCGGCTTCCCAAACGCCCAGTGCTCGGCGTAGGGGGCACCGGCGGCGATCCATGCGGCGAGGATCTCCTTCTCGCCGGGAGTGAGCTCCGCCTTCGTATGGGGCGGGGGCATGACGACGTCGGCGTCGGCGCTGTTGATCCGGGCCACGAGCTCGCTGTCGTCGGTGTGGCCCGGCACAATCGCCCGGTTCCCCGAATCGGCCTCGGCGAGGGCGTCGTCGCGGCGGTCGAGGCGCAGGCCCCCGGCGCGCGTGCCGTCGTCGGGGCCGTGGCACTTGAAGCAGCGGTTGGCGAGGATCGGCCGAAC
>CANGGC010000410.1 GCA_947453125.1 Planctomycetaceae bacterium
CTCGACGTCGTCTTCCCCGCCGCGCTGGTCGTCGGCGGGCTGACGACGCTCGGGATCTTCGGCTGGTGGCTCGCGGGGCTGCCTGGATTCGAGGCGGCGCCGCTTGACGTCGTCATCGCCTTCGGCATGCTCGCCGGCCTGTGGCTCGTGTGGCAGAAGCGCCGGGCCTGACCGCGGCGGCGAGCGCCGTTTTCCCACCGCAAAAAAAAGTGGTCATCCCGCGGGCCGCGCTGCGACCATCCTTCTGATGGCTGATGGGCCGATCAGAAGGGAGAGTCGGAACGACGCGTGGGGGAGGGCGACATCGACTGGGACCGGTTCGTGACCGACCACGCCGAGCGCGTGCTGCGGATCGCTCTGCGCATCGTCGGCCGGCTCGACGACGCCGAGGAGATCTCCCAGGAGGTCTTTCAGGAGTGTTTTCAAGTCGCAGCGGCTCAAGGCATACGCGACCCGACCGGGCTTGCCGTGCGCCTCGCGACCGTCCGCTCGCTCGACCGGCTCCGCCGCCGCCGAGCGCGACCTGCCGACGGCGCTGAACTCCGCGACAGCGACCGCGTCACGGCGATCGGCCCGGTCGAGGAGGCGGAGGCTAAGGAACTGACCGACTGGCTGCGCGACGCCGTCGCCCGCCTCCCGTCGCGCCAGGCGGAAGTGTTTGCGTTGATGGCGCTGGAGCAGGCCTCGCGCGAGGAGGTGGCGACGCTGCTCGGGATCTCCCCCGACGCGGTGTCGACGGCCCTCTGCAAGGCTCGGAACGAACTCGGTGCGGCGCTCGACCGGCGAAGCGGGGGGCCCATGCGATGAACGACAGGAAGAACGGTGCGATGAACACGCCACACGACGCCCCCGCAGACAATTCCCCCGACCGGCGCCTCGACGCCGCCCTCGACGCGATCCATGGGACACCCGTTCCCGCGGAGGCGATCGAGCGCGTGGCGCGCACCGCCCGTCGCCTCGCCGCGGAATCCATCGCGCCGGCGAAAGGCATACGGCCATCGGATCGCCCCGCCATGCATTGGCCCAGGCGGGAGCTCGCGCTGACCGCGGGACTCCTCGCCCTCGGCGTCGCCCTTCTCGTCGTGCCGGGCGTCGTTGCCGAGCGGCGCGCCGCGGCGGCGTTCGCCGAGGTGGTCGAGCGCGCGAAGGCGGCGACGAGCGTCCGCTTCACGTCGAGGCAGCGCTTCGGGCCCGGCCCCGTTATGAAAGCCCGGCAATGGGTGGAGGGAAAGCGAGCTCGCTTCGAGATGGTCAACGTGCCGCTCGTGATGGTCTTCGATCTCGATCAAGGCGAGCAACTGCTCCTCGACACGGCAAACAAATACTTCGAGCGGTCGCACACGAAGGAGATCTCGATGGCCGTCGGCGATCCGGTCGAGCAGTTGGCCCGCGCAGCGGAGCGGGACGTAGAGCCGGTGCCGGGTGAGCCCGACTCCTTCCGAGGGAAGTGGGTCTCCGTGCTCGGCATGGCGGACATCCCCGACATGACCGTCGTCGTCGACCACGACTCGCGGCTTCCCACACGGATCGTGATCAGCGACACCGACCCCAAGCACCCCTTCGAGGTCATCCTCGACGACTTTCATTGGGACGAGCCGGTCGACGCGACACGGCTCTCCCTCGATCCGCCGGAGGGATACGAAGCCCGCGAGGGACTCCTTTCCCTTGGAAGCGTCACCGTGGCGCCGATGCCTCCGATCCTCGACGGCCGCGTGATCCACGACCGCGTTCCGGCGGCCGTCTTCTGGAGCGCCGACGGCACGCGTCTCACGACGCTCGTCCGCGATCCTGAAAAGACCGATCCGCGCGCGCACGAGCCGAACATGCTCCGGCAGTGGGACCTCGCCACCGGCGAACTCCGCTGGTCGGAGAACGTGGCAGGCGCGGGCCATGCCGCCCTCACCGCCGACGGTCGCTTCCTCGCCGACGTCGTCGGCTACGAGGTGCAACTGCGAGGCGCCGAGAGTGGCGCGATCGAGCGCACCTGGACGACCGGCGAACGGCTCGGGCCTCTCGCTTTTTCTCCAGACGGGGCGACGCTTGCAGCGGGGATCATGGAGTGGGGACCCTACGGCGGACGCGGCGGCAAGATGGCGGGGGGAATCGAATGGTGGAATGTCGCCACGGGGAAACTCGTCCGTTCGATCGCGCTCGATCTCCCCACGACGCATCTCGCCTGGTCCTCCGACGGCCGCTTCCTCGCGGCAAGCTCCAATGACGGCCCGGTGCGACTCATCGACGCCACCAGCGGCGCGATCGTGCGCGAGCTTCCTGGCCGCGGCCCTCTCGCCTTCTCACAGGATGGCCAGTGGCTCGCCTGTGCCACCCAGAGCGATTCGGGGCACCCGGAGATCGGCCGTATCACGCTCCATCCGCTCGCGGACGGCTCCACGCAACCGCGGTCGCTCGAGACGGCGGCCGGCCGCAGCCCGAGCACGCTCCTCGATCTCGCCTTCACCCGCGACGACGCCGTCCTCGTGGCGGCCGACTGGAACGGCGACGTCACGCTCCTCGAGGTCGACGGTGGCCGCGTCGTCCACACGCTCCGCGACCATGGCGATGGCTTCCTTGGCACCGATCCGGTGCCTGGAGTCCATGTCGTGACCCCCAGCCCCGACGGCCAGACGCTGGCCACCGGCGGCGAGGATGGCACGGTGCGCCTGTGGAGCCCGGGGCAGGGAGGTGGAGCGGTCCGCCGAGAGGATCGATAGACTCGCAGGAGCTTTCCTGCCACCCAGAGCCCCCCCATGGCCACGAGTCTCCTTCTCCTTCTCGACGACATCGCCAGCGTCCTCGATGACGTCGGCGTGATGACGAAGGCGGCGACCGCCAAGACCGCCGGCGTGATCGGCGACGATCTCGCCCTCAACGCCCATCAGGTCGCCGGCGTCGAGCCGGCCCGGGAGCTGGCCGTCGTGTGGCGCGTGGCGCTCGGTTCGCTCCGCAACAAGGCGATCCTCGTGCCGGCGGCTCTCGCCCTCTCATGGCTCGCCCCCTGGGCCGTCGCGCCGCTCCTCATGCTCGGCGGGGCTTATCTCTGCTACGAGGGAGTCGAGAAGGTTTGGCACTCGATGCTGTCGCGATCGAAGCATGCCGATGGCGGAGTCGCCCCGGATCACGCTCCCCGCGCCGGGGACTCTGCTTCGGCCTCACACACCAAGTCAGAAGCTGAAAAGATCTCCGGTGCGATCCGCACCGATTTCATCCTCTCGGCCGAGATCATCGTGATCACGCTTGGCGTCGTGGCGGGGCAATCGCTCGGGATTCAGCTGGGGGTGCTCATCTCCGTCGCCCTGATGATGACCGTCGGCGTCTACGGCGTCGTCGCGGGGATCGTACGTCTCGACGATCTGGGACTGGCGCTGGCGCTGCGCGGCTCGAAGGGCGTGCGGGCGATCGGGCGGGGAATCCTGGCCGCCGCCCCGTGGTTGCTCCGCGGCTTGTCGGTGGCAGGGACGGCCGCGATGTTCCTTGTCGGCGGCGGGATCATCGCCCATGGGATCCCGGCAATCCATGAGATCACGTCGGCGCTCGGGGGGCACGGATCGGAGCATGAGGCTGCCGGTCACGCCGCCTGGTGGGGCATCCTTGCCTCAAAACTCGCCGATGGACTTGTCGGCATCCTCGCTGGAGCCCTCGCCGTAGCGTTGGTTGCCATGGGCACGCGGCTCACGGGGCAAGGGCGGACGACTTCGCCGCACTGACATCTCCTGGAGCCAAGCCAGCGACCGGGGCACGCGAAAACCGCACCCGGACCTCGGGGTGGGTCGTGTAGAG
>CANGGC010000411.1 GCA_947453125.1 Planctomycetaceae bacterium
AGCAGGCTTGGTGAGTTCCTCGTCGAGATCGCGATCCGGCTCGGGCTCGCGTTCCTTCTTCGGCCCTGTTGCCCGGGGCGTCTGGCCGGTGCGCGGCTTCGGTTTTTCCTCGCGAGGAAAGGGGTTGAGCTCTTCGGCGAAGGGATCATCGGCAGGCCGCTGCTCGTTCTCTGCTCGAGCTGCCTTGGGTTCGCCGGGCCAGGAAAGCCCAGGGAAGGCGATGCCTCCACCTACCTGTAAGGCCGCGAGAAGGACGGCCAAGCGGAAACGGCCGTACCGATCGGCAACGCCCCGTTTGGGCCCCGATCGCTCCGGGCGGAAAGCGGAGGAAGCGGCCCGAGGGGCCGAGGACAGGCGAAGAAGGCTGGACTCGATCATCGTGCTTGTTCCACCATCTGCGCCGACACACTCAAGTTCCTCTTCGATCGGCAGACTCTCCGCCGATCCCCCGCCCTGTCGCCTCGACCGGGCCGGATCGTCACAACCGCCCCCACCGGATCGCCTTCGGGCTCGGGTTGCATCAGCCGACCAAGCCGCCGAGGCGTTCCTGGATCCCCTCGCGGATCCGTCCACTGAACAGCGCGGCGGCCCCGGGAAGCTCGAGCTTAACGAGGAGTTCCTCGATGAGGATCTCGAGCGATCCGTCGAACTTCATCCCCGCCACGGCGAGGTTGAACTGCATCCGGTCTTCCCCGGCCCACTGGGCCGTGATCTCACCGACCGAGTCGGCGTAGTCTGACCGGGCCCGGACGAGCGCCTCGTCGAGGCGCCGTTTGATCTCGTCCTGATTGAGGGCGTGCGGAACCCGTACTTCGAGCGTCTTGGCCATCGTGCATGCAACCCTTGGGAAGGAGCGGTCGGTGGGCCCGACGGCGAGCGAAAGGTCGCCGCTAACAGGGCTTTCCGGAGGATATCCCCGATTCCCCCCCCGTGCCACCAAACGGGGTACCGCCGCCGTGTCAGCCCGGGATTCGCCCCCCTACCCCCGCGAGCGTCGTGGCGAATCGCTCGACGGCACGCCCGACCCGATCCCGTTGGACGACCCCCAGTCGATCCCCGTCCCCCCCTCCCGGTCGCCTCGCCCCGCAGGCAACCGACCGCACCCCGACGACATCGGCCCCGACCGACACCGCCGACGCCACGTCATCGAGCGAGAGTTTTCCCGCCAGCGCGATCGGCATCCCTGCGGCATGAGCCAGCGCCACCCAGCGGCGGATGGCGGCCCGATCGACGAGGCCAAACAGCCCCGCACCCGACTTGTCGAACGTGTCAACGAGCACCCCGCGGCATCCGGCGCCCGCCGCCGCGGCGACGATGGCTTCCGTGTCGGGCCCCCGACATCGCTGCCAATCGGCATAGGCGACCGCGACAAGCCCCACCCCCGCGGGAAGCCCCATCGCCATCCCCCCGAGGGCATCGCGCCAGGGGGTGTCAACAGTCCCGGAGAGTCCGACTTTGACCGCCGCAGGCGCAGGCGCCGCCAGCCTCCCGCAGACGTCAGCCACATACTCGAGCGCTCGCTGCCTGCCGGCCTCGACGTCGGCGCCGGCATCGAGGAGTTCGCCGCAGGCGAGGGTCCAGGGGGCGGAGTTGCCAACCACAGCAGCAATCGCCGCGACCGTCCCGGGGGCCGCGGCACCGAGCGGGCCGGCGAGCGGTTCCTTGACGTCGATGATCGCGCTCCCTCCAGCCAGCGCCTCGGCCGCCTCGCCGCCATCACGGACGCTCACGAGCAGTCCCCGCCAGATCACGTCGTCTCCCCCCCCGTCACAGTCCGGGCCCGTGCCGCCCGTTTGGCTGTCGCGAGGTCGCGATTGAGGCGGCGAACGAGATCGACCGAGAGCGGTTCACACCACCGGCCGTCGAAGGTCACCGATCCCTCGCTCCACGCTCCCCAAAGGGGCAGAGTCGGCCGGGCGGCATGGTCAACGGCCCGTTCCGCGATCCGCATCACGAGCGTGCGGACCCGCGCCCCCCCGGTGGAGTCGTCTCCGGGGGGAGGCGGCTCGAGCCGGCTGCCGAGGAAGAAACACTCGACGCTCTCCAGCGGCACAGAGTCGAACCTCCCCGGGGCGAGGTGGACGAGCACGCTCTCCCGCTCGAGCACGAGTCGTGGTCGAGACGTCAGCCGCACCCCGCCGGCTCCGGCCACGAGCACCCCGGCGCCACCGAGCCATGTCACGACGCCGACCGGACGGCTCCAGGGGCGCGCCAGGAGCAGCAGCGTGAAGCCCATCGCCACGGCCAGACAGGCGATCACGATGCCCGGCCGGCCATTGGCCCGCAACCAGACGGAGCGTCCCGCGCCGACCGGGGCCGGCGAAGGGTCGTCAGACTTCCCGACCACCGATCCATGGGCACATGCCCCGGTCGTGGAATCGGACTGGCACGAGTCGGCAGGCGAGGGTTCGCGGTGCATCGCCGGAGAGAGGGGTTTGGGGGCTCGTTGCGGAGGACGCTTGCCCCCAGGACCGCTTCCGTGGAAACACGACCTGTTCTACCATCACGCGTATCCCGCACACTGCCCCCACCATCAGGCCGAACACCGATGCACGAGCCACACCGCCCCGCTTCCGACGCCCACCCCACGTCGCCAGCGGAGGATCAGCCCGGCCGATCCGGTTCACCGGTGGTGAAGCTCCTGCTCGGTCTCCTGGCGCTCTACGGCCTGGCCTGTGTCGCCGGCTGGCCCCAGGGGGGCCGCGACCAGATCGTTGCGGCCCAGCGTGCCGAAGCGGCCCATGACCAGGTCGCCAACCTCGCCCACCAGGGGGAAGAAACGGCGGCCGACGACCACGGCGTCCATCCCTCCGCCCCGCCGCCGGCCACGACGCTCCCCTTCGTACTGCTCCTGGCGGCGATCGCGATCTTCCCGCTCGCCCCCGGGATCTCCCACTGGTGGGAGCACAACCACAACAAGCTCCTCGTGGCCGGCCTCCTCGCCGCCATCACCCTCGGCTACTACACCTTCCTCCATCACCAGCCGGTCGATCTCCATTTCCCGGCCCACGCGCTGATCAATCCGGCCGCGACCGGCCCCTCCTGGCCGACGGCGGGGGCCGTCATCACCAACGCCCTGTTTGCCGAATACATCCCGTTCATCGCCCTCCTCTTCGCGCTCTACGTCGTCACCGGCGGCGTGCGGATCGAAGGGGATCTCGTCGCCACGCCGACGACGAACGCCACCTTTCTTGCCCTCGGGGCCACGATGGCAAGCTTCATCGGCACGACCGGCGCCGCCATGCTCCTCGTCCGCCCGCTTCTGGAGACGAACAAAGAGCGCAGGCATGTCGCCCACACGCTCGTGTTCTTCATCTTCATGGTCTGCAACTGCGGCGGGCTGCTCCTGCCGATCGGCGATCCGCCGCTGTTCCTTGGCTACCTCGAAGGGGTCGACTTCCTCTGGACGCTCAACCTCTGGAAGCCGTGGCTGTTCACCAACGCGGTCCTGCTCGCGGTCTACTGGTGCTGGGACACCTTCCTCGCCCATCCCCACGAGACGCCGCGCGACCGCTCCCGCGACGAGCAGCAGACCACGCCGCTGATGATCCGCGGTCTGTGGCCCAACGCCCCGATCATGGCCGCCGTGATCGCTGCGGTGGCGCTCCTCGACCCGGCCAAGCCGTTCCCCGGCACTGACTGGCATCCTTGGGTGTTCCTCCGCGAGGCCGTCCTCGTGGGGCTCGTGCTCCTCTCGCTCCTCGGCGGCGACGGCACGATCCGCACCGCCAACGGCTTCACGTACGGGGCGATCCTCGAGGTGGCCGCCCTGTTCC
>CANGGC010000412.1 GCA_947453125.1 Planctomycetaceae bacterium
GACGATACGCTCCGCCCGCCCGAGGGCGAGGCGGCGCTGCAACGAATCGTTTGCCAGGGCGATCGCAAGCACCGCCACGGGAATGGCCGCACGCCCGAGGGCCACTCCCCACCCCGGCTTCCGCCAGAGGCTCTGAGCGAGGCTCACGAACAACCAGAGCGGGCAAGCGAGCATCGACAGAAGAAACGACCCGTCCGCAGCGTCGAAAGCCACGACGCCCAAGGCCCAAAGAATGCCAGCACTTCCAAGGCGACCCTCGAGCGACGGCAAACGACTGACCTCCGCCGTGATGCCGACAAGGCAAATCTCAATGGCTCGCGACCAACAGGCTGCCAACGGCGCCCGACGACGTCGGCGAGTGCAGGGCGGCGTGCCGTTCGCGGCCATCCGCGGAGGCAGTAGCGGTCGAGTGCTCAACTCGTGCCAGGAGGTCGTGCAGGAGGCTCTCCGCGACTGCATCTGGCAGCCCCGGTTCGCCAATCAATTCCACTTCCGGTACGCGAGTGCCGGTGAAAATGAGCTTCGATCGGTCGCGCCCGCTCCGCGCACGAATGCGGCGAAGCGACCCGAGGCACGTCTCGGGAAAGGTGCCTGCCAGACAGGTGACGAGGCCATCCCGTGCCGTGATCTGCCTGGCCGGGTGCCAGCACCCGATGCACAGTGACAGATGGGTCAGCAGAAAAAGCGAGTACGAAAAAAGACAGGTCGAGAAAGGGATGACGGGATTTCCTTGCAGATAGCTGCGGGTGCCGTCAGCGATGATCCATACGGCACTGATCGCCACGAGAGCCTCGGGGCCGACAGGACAGGTCCACGGCATCCATCGAAGATCCCACCCTCGTGGATGGCCTTCGATCAACCAGCCTTCAGGCCGTAGCGGACGTCGCGTTTCCACCGGCAACTTCCCGTTCGCCTCATCGATCGCCGATGAACCACACGTACCGTTGACTCTCATTCGTGAGCCTTTTTCGTCTGCGGCGTTCGCGACTGCCACGAAGACGCAGCGCGGGCGCCGTGCAAGACGGCAAGCACCTCAATGCGGTCGGCAAACACGACATAGTACACCACATGCTGGAACTGTTTCAGGCGTACCGCGCGGACGTCCTGCCAAGCGAAGCCGTGCAGTTCCGGTATCGCTTCAAGGCGTTCGAGGACGTCGCGGAGTCGGGCCACGAACATCTGCCGGAGGCCAGCACGGACGACATCCAGTTGATCGCAAACTGCCGCCACATCGGCCTCAGCCTCAGGCCGCAGGATCAGCGGCAGGCTCACGAGGCTCCCTCAAGCCGCTGGAGCACTTCCCGCCATGGCTTGCCTGCCCCTGGTTCTTGGGTAGCGATTGCGCGACGCTTGGCGATTTCGGCACGATGCCATTCAGGAATGTCCTGCGGCTCCACGTGGTCCGGGAGGCTATCCCAGATTTGGTCGATCAAATCCAATCGATCACGAACGCTCAATCGGTCAATGCCGAGCGAATCAATGCGTACGGCCACGGCAACGTCTCCAGGAGGAGCTCTCGTACCAAAGACCCGACTTTACCGAAAAGTCAGATCGGTTGCGAAACGCAAAGCCTCCCGTGACCGATTCGAGGCGATCTCCTGATCGTCGAACCTTCCGCCCCAGCGACGGCTGGGACGCTCGAACCTGTACCGAAAAAATCCGCCAGACGAGACTTCAGCGGAGGGCTCCATCGGGCGGCGTTACGCTCGCGGCGATGGTCGCTGACGTTGATCGCCTCGTGCTGCTCGAGTGAGAAACTTGAGGAGCAAGGATCAACGCCGGCTCAGCCAGCAATGCCGCAGGCCGAATCGCTCAGGGGGCAAGCGCCGGAGCCGTCGGCTCGGGGCGGTCGGTCGGCGTGCCGCCGTCAGGAATGCGGCGGGCTTGGAGGGCGTAGATCGATCGCCGCCCCGCCGCCATCGCCACTGGCCTGGCCTGCGGGCCGGACGGCTCCGGCTGGGGAGCGGGTATCGGCTCGGGGCTCTGGCCGCGGGCCGTGGGGCCTTGAGCGAGCGCGGTCGGAGCAGGCTGGGCCGCAGCAATCGAGGCCGGCGGGGCCGGGCAGCCCTGACGCACCCAGTCGAGCCAGGTGTGCTGGAGCTGGGCCACACCGGGAACGGCGTAGTGACGCTGGAGGGCGCCGGTCCAGTCGTCGGAGGCGAGGCCGTCGCCGACGAAGGTCACGTAGCGGTGGCGACCACCGCGCTCGATGAGATAGCGGGCCAGCGAGTAGCCCTGCGAGTAGAGCGGGAGCACGTCGGCGGGATACTCGCGCATCGCGAACATCTCCGGGAACGCGATCCCCCGGCCAGTGGTGAGATGCTCGATGAGGAGCCGGTGCTGCCGGGCACGCTCCACCGGATGCTCGACGGTCGTGCAGGCACCCTCGTCGGCCCAGCGCGGGAGGGGACGGCGGAAGTGGCTGGCGAAGATCGTGTGGGTGATCTCGTGGGGGAGCACCGAGTCGAGGATCCGTTCCTCGCTCCCCTGGATCGTCATCGTCCAGCCAAACACCTCGCCGGAATCGAAGACGAAGCTCGTGGCGCCGCCGGCCCCGAGATGCGGGGCGACCTGGGCCTTGATCGGACAGGGGCGGCTCCACCGCGGCAACGGCTTGCCGAGCCACTCCACGGCGAGATTGTGTCGATATTGCTCGGCGGCATCGCCGATCTTCCTGGCTTGCCCGTCGGTCGGTGCCTCGATGACGAAGTTCGCGGTCCGATGGCTGGCAGCACTGACGCGCCCGGCCCCGAGGGCGAGCACGGCGGCGAGCAACACGAGCACCGGTCGCACGAAGCTTCGTTCCAGCATGTCGGCTCCACCTCCGTGGGATCCCACGTGCCGTTCCTTCGGCACGCGATCGCTTTCCCGCCAAGCGTCGGTCGCGGGGGGCGGACACTAGCGAACGGCCGCGACGCGGAACCAGCCCGCTTTCCCCTGTAAAACCACGGGGAAAACGGTCTTGCGGCGACGACATTCCGCCGGGGGGGGCGCCGCGAAGACCGGCGCCGACGTCCGGCCCGAGTCAGCCGCCAGGACGGACGGTCGATCCGGAGCCGTCGCGTGGGGCCAGCCGGCGGCTACTCTCTGGGGAGCGGGGGACCGGCCCGAGCCGAGTCACGGTATCCCCCGTCACCGATCGCCACGGGGGCGTGCTCCCGGTTGCGAGCGTGCTCCGGAACCAGCGCCGCGACTCCCGCGGCATCCAGGCCGCCACCGTGGCGGCACCGGCGAGCACGGCGAGCCAGCCCGGCCAGACCGGATCGAGGGTTGCGATCCACAGGCCCCCCGAGGCGATCACGAACAGCGGCACCACCCACCACGGACCGAGCAGCGCCGAGACCAGCCGCGACACGATTCGAGTTCGGCGCCGGGCCTCGAGGAGGGCGACGACCCCGAGGAGCATCACGGCCGTCGCCAGCAGTCGCCCCGGCATCGAGGCATCGGCGCGGCGGGCGACGACGAGGCGGAGGCTGGGAGTGTTCTGATCCTCGAGAAGGCGGAGCGGAGGGGCCCAGGCGGCAGCAGCATGGCTGTCGCGCATCCCGACATGCGACCAGGCCGCAGGGAGCGGCAGCACGGCCTCCCGGCGGCGCTGCTTCAAGAAATCGGCGAGCCGACGGGCGTCGTCCGGCGCGGCCCGGGCAATGGCGCGCTCGAACTCACCGGCCAGGCCATCGATCGCCGCCCCGCGTGCCGCCATCATCGTCGCCTCGTCGACGGCCGTGGCCGGCGGCAGCGGCCGGGCGACGATCCCCTCGGGCAGCTCGACCACC
>CANGGC010000413.1 GCA_947453125.1 Planctomycetaceae bacterium
ATCTCCGACGGGGAGTTTCTCAGCAAGTTTCAGCGGCTCGCCGAGCGGTTCCCGGCAGGCGGCATAGCGGTCGATCGACTGGCGGACCAAATCCATCGACTGCACAACCTCGAGCATCCGCACGAAGAACCGGTGCCAGCAGTCACCGAGCACGGCCTCCTTCGGCACAGAAGGATAGGAGTGGTCCCGGGGATACCGGCCGTCCTTCTGCACCGCCACCTCGAAGGCATAGCCGTCGTACATGCCGGTGTAAAGGCTCTCGCCGTCGCGACGCATGTCCTGATCGACGCCACTGCCACGGAGCACGGGCCCGCTGCAACCATAGTCGATCGCCATCTCACGGGAGAGGACGCCGACCCCCGCCGTGCGCTTCACGAAGATCGCATTGGTCGTCAGGAGCGCGTGATACTCCTTGATGATCGGCTCGAATTGATCGAGAAAGGCCTCGCACTTCTGCAACCATCCCGGCGGCAGATCGGCCGTGGCTCCGCCGACGGTGATGTAGCTGTATGTCAGCCGGGCACCGCAGGCCTCCTCGAACAGGTCGAGGATCTTTTCCCGTTCCCTGAACGCGTAGAGAAATGGGCTGAACGTACCCAAGTCGAGGCCGTAGGCCCCCATCCCCACAAGGTGGCTGGAAATGCGATTGAGTTCGGCGATCAGCACCCGGAGGTGGCGGGCTTTCTCACCCACCCCGTGCCGCATCAGCTTCTCGACGGTCAGGGCCCAGCCGAGGTTCATGTTCATCGCCGCCAGGTAGTCGAGCCTGTCGGTGTACGGGATCCACTGCCGGGGCGAGACGTTCTCCCCGATCTTCTCGGCGCAGCGGTGGAGATAGCCAATATGCGGCTCGGTCTCCGAGACGATCTCGCCGTCCGTGCGGAGCACGAGCCGGAGCACACCATGCGTGCTCGGGTGCTGAGGCCCCATGTTGACGAGCATCTCGTCGGTGCGGACGTCGAACTCAATGATCCGCGGATCGTCGTCGATGAGGTTTGACATGGCGGTTTGCTGCGGGAGGGACACGGGTGCAGAAGTTGCGGTCAGGGGGCGTAAAAAGCCGGGGACTGAATCACCGGGCGCGGATGCCGTGATACTCCAGAGGCATCTCGTAATCCTTGCGGAGCGGATGCCCGACCCAATCCTCTGGACAGAGGATCCGGCGAAGATCCGGATGACCGGTGAACACCACGCCGGAGAGATCGTAAACCTCGCGCTCGTGCCAGTCAGCGGTGCGCCACACCCCCGTCACGCTCGGCAATTCCGGAAGATGCCCGGCCACATCGCCACTCCAGCGGGGCAGATTCACTTTGAGCACGAGGCTGGCCCGCGCCGGCGTACTCCAGAGGTGGTAGACGAGTTCGAGGTGGGGCTGCCAAGAGACCTTCGCGGCTTTCTTGGCATCGGGTTCGAACCAATCAACCGCGGTGATGCACTGAAGAGCGTCAAAACGCGGTTCGCCGGCAGTCTTCAACCAGCGGCAGACGTCGGCGAGCCTGGACGGCGCGATCTCGACCCACGGATCGAGCGCCTCGAGTTGGCTCCCGACCACGGCACCGGGAAAGGCGGCCTCGATCGATTCAAGAAAACCAGGGCCTTTCATCGACGCAACTCCTGACGTTGATTCCAAGGGCCACTCTTGCCGGGGCCGATGCTTCCCTCAGCCACCATTCCAAAGATCACCGCCCGGCCGCGGCACCTCGTTCGTTCGATGTCGCGCGGACCCAATCGAGGTCGCCGCGATTCCAGACATAGGCAAAGCCGACCAGCAGCACCGCGAAGAACGTCACCATGTCGGCAACGGCCAGCCGGGCGAGCAGGCCACCAGCACGGGAAACATCCTGCTCGGCCGACGCCTGCCCCCTCGCGACCAGGGCTCCGGACGGATCGACGGTCGCAGCACCGGGAATGACACTCCCCGAGAAATCGGGGACGGCGGGACGCTCGACCCCCAATTCCCGCAGCAAACCGGCGGCGGCCGGCGTCAACGTCACGCCATCGGCCTGCACCGTCTGCAACGCCGGATCGGACAACTGCGTCGCCTTGCCGAAGACGGTCGCCCAGGGAAAGAACAGCGCCACCTCGACGTCGAAAATGATGAACAACAGGGCCACGACGTAGAAGCGGAGATCGAACTGGACGAAACTCGATCCGATCGCCGGTTCGCCGCACTCGTACACCTCGAGTTTCTCGGCATTGGGCATCCGGGGGCGCACGAGCCAGCCGACGAGCAGGTTGACCGCTAGGAAGGCCCCACCGATCGCCACGAAGAGCGCCACAAAACCGGCCAGAATCGTCGGGTCGAGGAAGGAGGGCATGGGGGTGACTCGTGTCGAAGCTTCGACGGGTAACTATCCGAAAGGGCTACCAGCAGACGGAAACCAGCCAGGAAGACCGGGCAACAGGCGACAGGCACCAAGCAGGGATCTGACCAAACGGGAGATCGACGGAGGGGGGAAACGACGAGGGGGGCGGCGGGAAACGCAACTGGTCGCCCCCGAGTTCCTCAAACAACTCCGGGCAGCGAGTTTCCCGACGCCAAACTGGCCCGTTGGCCTCGGGCCGCTCAGCGCCCCAGACCGGCCGACTTGGCATTACTGATTGGGCCCCCCGTGCACGGGATCGACGATCACCTTCGAGGCCGCGACCGCAGTCGGATTGAGCGTTGACCGTCCCCACGCCACATCGACGGGAAGACGGGCGAAATCGACGATCGTTCCGTCGCGACTGTAGCAACTCAGATCGAGCGTCGACCCCATGAAGATGCAATCGACCGGGCACGGCTCGACACACAGGGCGCAGAACATGCACTTCGAGTAGTCGATGGTGAAACCGCTGACCTGAAAGCCCTTGCCGCCCGTGACACGCTCCTTGCCGATGTAGATGCAATCGACAGGACACGCTTTGGCGCACTGGTCGCAAGCGATGCAGGTCGTGAGGTCGTAGCGGTGGAAGCCGCGGTAGCGGGCCGCCACGGGCGCGGGGAGTTCGGGGTATTCGAAGTGCTCAGTGAACGTGCGGCGCTTTTGGTCGTAGGTGCTGCCAAACACGCGGAGCGTGACGAGCATGCCTTGCACCACCGTGGCGACGGCCGTGTAGACGTTGCGGAACCACTCGCTCATGGGAGACCCATCACTGGGGGGCCGGCGGCACGCCGCCGGGGACTGGACTAGGGGAATGGACTTACTGGCCGGATCCTTTTAGACGCCCCGGATCAAAGCCAGCGAGTCGCCCTCCGAATCCGGTAATTTCGTTGAGATCGACCAACGTGGTGAGTATAGGAGGGCTGGTGATCCTCACAAGCCGCGACCACCACGAACCCTGTCTTCCTCCACAAAAGCCCACGACAAACTGCCGGCCAACGGTTGATCCGGTCGAAACCGCCGTTTTCGTGGCGCCCCAATCAGCCCTGGCGATCGTCGCCGGCCCGCTCGGCCAGGTGGGCGACCAACCCAACTGTCCACCTCGTTTTTCCTGTCCTCGCCCTTTTGACCTGACCGGTAAGATGAGGGCCAAAAGCCCGAAGGAGCATCGGGCAACTTGACGAATTGGCGGAAACATTTACAAATACTTGGTTTAGATCGATTACCCTCCCCTCCCCGCTGGTCGACCCGGCGGAAATGGCGGTTTTTCGCTGGCGAGTGCCACGAAGGCCGCTTCCCACCCCAGCAACGGCGTCTGTCACCACAGCGTTGAGGAAGATCCATGCTTGTCCTGTCGCGGAAGAAGGACGAGAGCATCGTCATCAACAA
>CANGGC010000414.1 GCA_947453125.1 Planctomycetaceae bacterium
ACCTCACCGGCCAGAGCGATCTGGTGGCCCTTTCCGTGTTCGCCCACCAGGCGGCCGCCCACAACGCGCTGACCAGTGCCTCGTTCGATGTCCGCGCCGCCCTCCACCGCGAGGCGGCGCTCAACCGCGATCTCGAGCAGGCTCCTAATTACCGCTGGCCGAGCACGAACACCGTCCTCGATGGCGCCGCCAAGGCGCTCGTGGAATGCTTCCTGTTCTGCGACGAGGCGCCACTCGCGGGCCCGATCGAGGGAACGACGACGTTCGCGACCGACTTCGCCGCCCGCGGGCCGACCGACGCCGCGGGGCGATCGCTGCGGCAGTTCGATCTCGAGCACCGCCTCTTCCGCCACCCCTGCAGCTTCCTCGTCTATTCCGAGAGCTTCGACGCCCTCCCCGCTGAGCTCCGCGCCCGGTTTTGGGCCCGGATCAGCGCGGTGCTCACCACCGCCGACCCTGGCCCGCGCTTCGCGCACCTCTCGGCCGAGGACCGGCAGGCGATCCGCGCGATCCTCGTTGCCACGAAGCCCGACGCGGTCGCCCACTGGGGGCCGGCCGACTGATCTTTTCGGCAAGCTGGCGATCGCTGGCTGGCTGACCCAAGTCGCATACCGGCACGGCATCCCGCCAGGGTTTGGGTACGATGGTCGGCCGGAAGGGGCAGAGGGGGCGTGGTGCCCCCGGCGCCTCCGTGCCGGAGGGGGCCACTGCGGTGCTGGCCCCGCAGCCATGCGACAGACAACGCTCATCGCGCTTTCCCACCTCCTCCTCGTGCTCGCGATCCTCCTGCCCGGCTGCGCCGGGCGCGGCGAACCGTCGCGGAAGTCGGAGGGCGACCCTGGCAACGCCGCAGCTGCCCCGTGGTTTGTCGAGCGCGCCCTCGAGGCGGGGCTCGACAGCGTCAATGATCCCGGTCCTGAAGGATCGTTTTTCATGCCGCAGAGCATGGGGAACGGCGCGGCGCTGATCGATTTCGACCAGGACGGCCGGCTCGATCTCTACCTCTTGAGCGGCGCCGGCCCGGCTTCGGCCTCGGTCAATCGACTCTGGCACCAGGAGGCAGACGGACGGTTCCGCGACGTCTCGGCCGGGTCGGGAGTCGACGTGGCCGGCTTCGGCTCAGGGGTGGCAGTCGGTGACGTCACCAACGACGGCCTCCCCGATCTGTTCGTGAGCGAATACGGCGGTCTGCGGCTGTTCGTCAACGACGGCGGCGGCCGGTTTCACGATTCAAGTGCCGACAGCGGCCTGGCAGGACGGGGCTGGGGAAGCTCGTCGAGCTTCGTCGATTACGACCGCGATGGCTGGCTCGATCTCGTCGTCGCCAACTACGTCGTCTACGACGCCGGCTCCGTCTGTTACGCGCAGGACGGCACCCGCGACTTCTGCGCGCCGGCCGAGTTTCCCTCCGCGTCGGCGACCCTATTCCGCAACACCGGCCGCGGCCCCACGCCCCACTTCGAGGACGTCAGCGTCTCGAGCGGCCTGGCGACGCTCCCCGGCGCCGGCCTCGGCGTTCTCTGCGCCGACTTCGACGGCGACGGCTGGGACGACATCTTCGTCGCCAACGATCAGCAACCGAACCGGCTGTGGATCAACCGCCACGACGGCACATTTGTCGACGAGGCGGTCCTCCGCGGCGTCGCGTTGACGGTCATCGGAGCCACCGCCGCGAACATGGGTGTCGCCTGGGGGGATGTCGACGCCGATGGACTCTCCGACCTGTTTGTCACCCATCTCGAAATGGAGACTCACACCCTCTGGAAGCAGGGGCCGCGGGGGGCCTTCCTCGACCAGAGCGCCGCGGCGGGCCTCGTTGGCGCCGAGCGATCGACCGGCTTCGGGACGGTGCTGGCTGATTTCGACCTCGACGGCGACCTCGATCTCGCCTGGGTCAACGGCCGCGTCTTCGCCGGTCCTCCCGCGCCTTCCGGGTCGGTGACCCCGTTCTGGCTCCGCTACGCGCAGACCAACGCGCTGCTGGAGAACGACGGCACGGGACGCTTCCGCTCGATCGCCGCCGCAAATGACGCGTTCTGTGGGAGGGCCAACGTCGCCCGCCCCCTCTGCGCCGGCGACGTCGACAACGACGGCGATGTCGACCTCGTCGCCGGCACCACCGCCGGGAGGGTGCTGCTCCTCGAGAATGTCGCCCCGCGCCACGGCCACTGGCTCACCGTCCGCGCCATCGACCCAGCGCTGCAACGCGACGCGACCGGCGCGGTCGTCACCGTGACCGCGAGCGGGGAAACGTGGCAGCGTCACCTCCAACCAGGCTCGAGCTACCTGAGCAGCCACGACCCTCGCGCCCATTTCGGGGTCGGCGACGCCACGACGATCGACGAGGTCAACGTCCTCTGGCCCGACGGCACGAGCGAGCGCTTCCCCGGCGGTAGCGCCGACCGGGCGATCGTCGTCCGCCGCGGGGAGGGCGCTTCCCCATGAGCCGCCGACATTCGGATCGGTCTCGGGCCCTCGCCTCCGCCGTCCCCGCGGCCAACGCACCCCCTCCCGGCAATGCCAGTCAGCCGACCGCCCCCCGCCCGGCTTCCGGTTCACTTTCCTGGTCGGCGCGGATTCAGGCGCTCCCCTGGTGGCTGCAACTGGTCAGCTGCGGCTTGCTGGTCGCCGTCGGCACCGCCGCGTGGATGTGGGTCAGCGCCCCCCCGATTCCCCGCCCCGATCTTGCTAGTGCCGATCCGCTCGTCGTGCTGGCGATCGACGACGCGGAGGCGCGGGTGCGGATGACGCCGGAGTCAGCCGAGGCGTGGGGGAATCTGGGCCTCGTCCTCTACGCGCAGTCCTACGGCAGGGAGGCCGTCGAGTGTTTTCGTCGGGCGACGGCGCTCGACGAGCGCACCTGGCGGTGGCCTTTCTTCGCGGCGGCCGCCAGCTCCCACCTCGCTCCCGCCGACGGGGTGACGCTCATGGAGGAGGCAATCCGACGCGATCCAAGGGCCGTCTGGCCCCGCTTGCTGCGCGCCGAGTGGCTCGTGACGCTCGGCCGCGGGGACGAAGCCCGGGCCGACTACGAATCGCTGTTGGCGGTTTCCTCCGAGCATGCCCGGGCACGCCTCGGCCTGGCCCGGCTCCTCCTCGCTTCCGGCGACGCCGACGGGGCCGTGGCGGCCCTGGGCACGGCGCTCGATCATCCCTCCACCCGCCGGGCCGCCCGGCAGTTTGCCGCGCAGGTCGCCGCCCGGCAGGGAAAGCGCGACGAGGCCGAGCGCCTGCTCACCGCCGCCGCGGCCCTCCCTGCCGACATCCCCTGGCCTGAGGATCCGCTCGCCGCGGAACTGCCACTGCGGCGGGTGGGGAAGCGGAGTCGGATCAAACTCGTGTCGCAGATGGAGTCGGCAGGGGCGGTTGCGGAAGCCGACGCGCTCACCCGCCGCATCGAGGAGGAGAATCCGGAGATCTATCTGTTCGTGGAAGGCCGGCTCCAACTCCAGAAGGGAGACGCCGTCGCCGCCGAGAAGGCTTTCCGCCGGGCGGTAGAGTTCGACCCGCGGGCGGTGGAGATCCGCTTTCAACTCGGCCGGGCCATCGCCCTCCAGGGGCGTGTGGCCGACGCGGCGGCGGTGTACCGGGATGTGCTCGAACGCGAGCCTGGCTACGGCCCTGCCTGGCTCGAATTGGGGCGAGTCTTGGTCGAAACTGATGCCGCCGCGGCCGTCGCGGCGCTCGAGTCGGCGGTGGCCTACATGCCCGCGTCCGACGAGGCCCGGATGGAACTGGCGCGAGCCCGGGC
>CANGGC010000415.1 GCA_947453125.1 Planctomycetaceae bacterium
GGGCATCGACCGCTTGCGGTGGAGATAGACGCTCCGGCGGTAGCGCTCGGGCCCCTCCGCGGCCTTCCAGCTGACGCCGCCGTAGTTGTAGTCGAGGACGTTTTGCGGCACCGGCGCCATCACCCCCGGGCCGCCGAGTCTCTGCGTGACAAGCCCGGAGACCGCGAGCGCCAGATCGCGGACGACCTCCGCGTCGGCCCGGAACCGCGGCCCCCGGGCCAGGAACCGGTTCGTCGGATCGATGGCGAGCGTGTGGGGCGCGGCCCGCGACGACTGCTTGTAGGTGTCGCTGGTGACGATCTCCCGGATCAAGTGCTTCTGGCTCCAGCCGCGTTCCTGAAAAGAGACCGCGAGCCAATCGAGGAGATCGCGCTGGAACGGCACGGGGCTGCGCGTGCCGAAGTCGTCGGGCACCTCCGCGAGCCCCTGCC
The DNA here is from genome assembly GCA_947453125.1 of Planctomycetaceae bacterium. Taxonomy (GTDB): domain Bacteria; phylum Planctomycetota; class Planctomycetia; order Pirellulales; family UBA1268; genus QWOP01. The sequence goes on from CANGGC010000415.1 coordinate 432, forward strand.
CGAAGATCGCCTGCCAGGCCCGATTGACCGCGACGCGCGCAGCCAGCGGCGAGTCGGGCGACACCAGCCACATCGCAAACCCGAGTCGGTTGGCAGGCGCCCCCGCGGGGAGCGGATGGAGCGCGGCGGGCACATGTGGGGGAATAGTTTCGAGTGGCTGCATCCAATTGCCCCGGTCGAGCCGCCGGGTGGCCCGGGCATGGGTCTGATCGCGCTCGGCGAGATGGAGGATCGTGGTCGGGGCCTGGGGCCACTGCTGGTAGAGGGCGGCGATGGAATCCTCAGCAGTCTTCAGCTCCGGCACGGTCTTTCGCCAGGCCTCGAAGATCGCTGCCCGGTCGGCGTCAGTCCTAACCTCGGCGGGGATGGCGAGCGCCAGGATGCAAGCGTGGTCGATCGGCGGGGCCGTGGGAGAGGGCGCGGTCGACAGGGAGAGGCGGGTGGCGCCGATCAGGCTCGGCGTGCCGGGCCAGTGGAGGGCGATCTTGAGCTTTGTCCCCTCAGGAAGATCGAGCGGCTTCTCAAAGCGGAGGACGGCTGCCGACGGCTGATGGCGGCGGCCGGGGCCGCGGTCGGCCTTCCACCAGGTGCCGTGATTGCCATCGACGAGGTTTGCCACCGGGCCGATCGAGCGCTTCTCGTTCGGCTTGTCGGCCGGCGGCGGAGGGGCGGACTCGGGCTCGGAGAAGTCGGCCGACGGGTCGACGAGTGTCACCTTCTCCCAGGCCTCGCTGCCGGGGCGTTGCACGAAGGCCTCGACCTCGCCGAGCGCCCAGGGCCCATGCCGGCCAGGGCCGAATTGGAAGAGATCACCGTGGCGGAGCGCTTCGAGCCGCAGGGCGGTGACGCCTGTCATCTTTGGCTCGGTGACCACGAAGATCTCCGGGCCGTGCATGCCGAGGGTGAGGATGACATGGTCCTCTTCCTGAGTCGGGTGATTGAGCCCGCCGACACTTCCCAATTCGATCGCCTCGAGCGCCGTCCAGGGAATGAGCCCAGCCTTCACCCCTTCGGCCCAGGCGTTCATCTCCGCTTCCCAGGTCGGCCGGCTCGCTCTGAGGGCAGCCTCGGCCTCGGCCACCCGTGCCCGGATCGCGCCGATCTGTTCGAGCTGGGCCGACGTGTGGACGGAGGAGCGGGCCTCGTGGGTGTTGTTGAGGAAGGCGAACAGGCCGTAATACTCGTCCTGCGTGAGCGGATCGAACTTGTGGGTGTGGCACTGGGCGCACTGGGCCGAGATCCCGAGGACTGCCTTGCCGAGGCAGTCGATCCGATCGAACATCTCGGCCATCCGGAACTCCTCCGGAATGATCGCCCCTTCCTCGTTGAGCATGCTGTTGCGAAAGAAGCCGGTGGCCACGATCTGATCCTGCGTGGCATTCGGGAGCAGGTCGCCGGCCACCTGCTCGATGACGAACCGATCGTAGGGGAGATCGCGGTTGAGAGCCCCGATCACCCAATCGCGCCACGCCCACTGCTCGCGCGGCGAATCCTTCTCGTAGCCGTTGGTGTCGGAATAACGCGCCAGATCGAGCCAGTGGCGGGCCCACTTCTCGCCGTAGCGCTCACTGGCGAGGAGTTTTTCGACCGTGGCGTCGTGGCCGTCACGGAGGTACGCGGCCACGTCGTCGGCTGTCGGTGGCAGCCCCACGACATCGAGCCACAGCCGCCGACAGAGGATCGCCGCATCGGCTGGCGGAGACGGCTCGAGGCCAGCCGCCGGGAGCTTGGCCCGGACGAAGGCATCGATCGGGTGGGCGGCCGGCGGCGATACTTGAGGGACCGGCGTCTGCTTCGGTCTGACAAAGGCCCAGTGGGGGGCGTAGGGAGCGCCGGCATCGATCCACCGCTCGAGCAACGCCTTGTGGGCATCGCTGAGGGGCTTCTGCGTCTCCGGCGGCGGCATGACGCTGTCTGGATCGGTCGAGCGGATCCGGTGGACGACGAGGCTCTCGGCCCCCTTCCCTGGCAGGATCGCTGTCGGCCCGGAATCGCCCCCGGCAAGGGCCCCGTCGCGCGTGTCGAGGCGGAGGCCGGCCTGGCGCGACGCGCCGTCGACGCCGTGACAGGCCGAGCAATGCTCGGCGAGGATCGGCTGGATTTCCCGCTCGAAGTCGGGAGCCGGCTCCGCCGCAGGGAGCGTGCCGGCGTTGAACGAGAGGGAAAGCAGGCACGTGGCAACGACACGGAGGGAACGCATGGCGGATGAAAAGCTCCGAGGTCGGGGAGGCAGCCGGCGTCTCCCGAGTTCTCGCTCCATCCCGGGATCACCCTCTATCCTAGTTCGCTCCCCGTGCAGTCGCCCGTAGCCGACATCGAGAATCGCCTGGTGCGCTCGCCGCAACCGATTGCCGTCAAAGAGCTTACGCGGGGCAGGCCGGGCTGGAATCGCCCCGGGCCTCTGACCCCGTCAGCCGTGCGGCAACGGTACAATTCCGCCATGCCCACACCCCGGCGGGCGTTTGGCCCCTTCCCGATCCAGCGAGGCCCCGATGCGTTCTCCCGCGCGCCGCTCCCTTTCTCTCCCGCGTCGTACGTTCCTCGGGGCTTCGGCGGCGCTCCTCACTCCGGCCCTAGCCGGGCGGGCGATGGCTGCGTCGGCGGCCGACGCGCCCCTCTTGGCCTATGTCGGCACCTTCTCTTCGCCGCTCAAAGACACGCTCCCCACGCAGGTCGATCTCCCTCCGGGGAACGGGCGCGGGATCCACATCTTCCGCGTTGACCGCACGAGCGGCGCGTGGACGGAGGCCGGCGTCCATGAGCTGGGGACGAGCCCGAGTTGCCTCGTCGTCAATGCCGACGGCACGCGCCTCTACTCGGCCAACGAGACCGACCGGGTCGGCCCCGGCAAGCATGGGAGCGTCACTGCCTTCGCCATCGATCGAGTTACCGGCGCGCTCCAGCCGCTCAATACGGTGTCGTCAGGGGGCGCGGGGCCGACGTACGTCAGCCTCCACCCGAACGGCAAGCACCTGTTCGTCGCCAACTACTTCGGTGGCTCGGTGGCCGTGCTCCCGATCCTCGCCGACGGGAGTCTGGGCGCGGCCAGCGACGTCAAAGAGGATGCCGGCGAGATCGGCCCGACCAAGGCTGAAAATGCCCCGCCGGGGAGCTTTGCCTTCAGCGGCCACGACCGCACCCACGCCCATCAGATCCTCCCCTCCCCCGACGGCCGCCACGTGCTCCATGTCGATCTGGGGCTCGATCGGATCTTCCTATGGCGCTTCGATGCGAAGGGGGGAAAGCTCACCGCCAACACCCCGCACGCGGTCGCCTTCCCGCCCGGCGATGGCCCAC
>CANGGC010000416.1 GCA_947453125.1 Planctomycetaceae bacterium
AGTTGCCAGGGGCTCGCCGAGACATAGTGAAACACCGCCCCGTCGGTTTCCCAGCCGCGATAGATCTCCGGCATGCCGGGGACGGCGCGGAACTCGCGCAGGAGCGTGTTGGCGAGTAGCTCGCGGCGATTGCCGACGGCGGTCACCTTCACTGTGTCGTCGATGTCGGAGATCACCGACAGCCCCTCGTCGTCGATCAGATGCACCCGCCCTGCCCCGCGTGACACCGTCTCGCCTCCGTCGTCCCCGGCCGGTTCGGTCGCCCAGGCGTCGTAGGCGATGGTTCGCGGCGCGGCGAGGGGGCCAGGCGGATCGTCGAGGTCGATCTCGAGATGGAAGTGGCCCACCCGGTCGGTCGGCCCGGCCTCGATGACCCTCCCCCCGATCGATACCGCGACGGCCGCGCCGGGAATGCGCCGGAAGAGGAAGGCGTCGGAGCGGCGTCGGAAGACCTCCTGCCGCAACTGCTCTTCGTCGAGGTCGAAGAGCCGCCGGAAGACTGCCATCGCCAAAACGCGCCGCCGGCTCGTCGCCGGGAGCGGTCGGACCACCATCCCAGCCACGGTGGCACGCCAACGGGTGCCTCCGGCGATCCTGCGGGCGTACGTGGGGAAGAGGACGATCATGGGAGCCCGTCTCGGGGTGGAGCCGGACGGGACGGCTGGTCTGGATGGGGTGGGGGGCCGGGATCGACCGGGGGGCGGAAGCGGGGAGCCGAGGGGGTGGAAATCGCCCTATCTGCCGGAGATGCAGGTCCGCTTGCATGCGGTCGGGACGTCATTCTACAACGGTGGGCCCGGGAAGTTCCTCCCGGTCAGATCAGCCTGGAGAAGAGCATGGGTGTCAAGAAGACGGGCAAGGGCCGGCGCAAACTTGGTCAGAAGAAGCGCCGCATGCGGGCCCGTATCCGCCACCGTAAGGGTTAACGACGGGTTTCCGTCGTCGGGTGTCGTCGCTGATCTGCCGTATCTGGGGTGCCGATTCCGGGCCACCGGCCGGGATCGACGTCTATGCGATGGTGTCCCGCCCCAGTCACCTCTTTGATTCCCTACGGGGGGACGACCTTTACCGGGGATCACCTTCACAGGGCTTCCTCCCCGTCGGGCCGGTGATCCTTCGGCCTCGGTCAGGACGGGAGTCGAGACGTCCTGCCACGCACGCGCCGCACGATCCGCAGGGTTGCCGTTCCTTCCCGGGAACAGGCCCAAACCCTGCCGCGCGATTTCCTTGCCGCGCCCAACCCGTGGGGTAGGTTTGCCTGGTTCCGCGGTGCAAAGCATCGCGGATCGGCCGCCGCGCGACGACGCGTCGCGGCAACCCGCCAGGAGGCCTGTCGATGCGCGTTCAGGAATGGATGCCCCGATTGCTGGGGTGTGGTGCGATGGCGATCGCCCTCTCGTCGACGGGCTGCAAGTCCCTCAACGAGCGATACATCGCGCTGGAGGTGTGGAAGTACGAGAAGTGCTTCGGCCACTTACCTCCCGGATTCGTTCCCCCCGGAGCGATGGCGGCGGCCACGGCGGCCCCTGCGGCGCCCCGCGTCTGCGGACAGGGGGGCAACTGTGCCCAGGCTGCGCCGTGTGCCGGGAATGGCGGCGAGGTTGTGTCGATGGGGGGGGAGAACTGCAATTCCTGCCAGGGGGGCGTGCAGGGCGGCATGATCGAGGGAGGTCTCCCCGCCGGCACGACGATCGTCCCCGGGAGTTCGACGATCCATCAGGGGGGGACGATGTTGCCGGGGGGAGCCGGAGCGCCGATCCTGCCCTCAGGGCCCGGTGGAGCGCCCGGCCCGGTGCCGAGCGCCGGCATCCCCACGCCAGTGTCAGCGGTGAGCACGAGCCGTCCGGTGGTGATCTCCGACGAGGTCGTCCTGCCGTAGCTGCCAGGGGAGAAAGCGATACGCCGCGGGATGGGCCGGCCGGCGCGGTGGCGGGCTCAGCCACGCGTCTCGGCGGGGCCGGGGAAGTCGCGCGATTCGACGTCGCGTCGCCAGCGGCCCAGCGCCTCGGCGATCGTCGTCTTGGTGTCGGCGTAGCTGCGGACGAACTTCGGCACCCGCTCCAACGACAGCCCGACGAGATCGTGGAACACGAGCACCTGGCCGTCGCAGTGGGGCCCGGCGCCGATCCCGAACGTCGGGATCTCGAGGGCGGCGGAGATCGTCCGCGCGATCTCCTGCGGAACGCACTCGAGGACGACGGCGAAGGCCCCGGCGTCGGCCGCGGCGCGGGCGTCGGCCATCAGCCGGTCCCCGTCCCGCTGCATCCGGTAGCCGCCAAGCTGGTGGACGGCCTGCGGCCGCAAGCCGACATGCCCCATCACGGGGATGCCGGCGGCAGCGATGCCGGCGATCACGTCAGCCTGTCCGGCCGTTCCCTCGAGCTTCACCCCCTGGCAGCCGGTCTCTTTCAGAATCCGGGCGCAGGCCTCGATGGCCGATCGGACGCCGAGATGTTGGTAGGGGAAGGGGAGGTCGACGACCACCATCGCATGGGCACTGGCTCTGGCGACGATCTCGCCGTGGTAGATCATCTGATCAAGGGTGGCTGGGATCGTCGAATCGCGCCCTGCCACGACCATCGCCACGCTGTCGCCAACGAGGATGCAGTCGACGCCGGCGCCATCGACGAGCTTGGCGGTTGGCCAATCGTAGGCGGTGATCATGGAGAGGGGCCGGTGGTCCCGTTTCGCGGCCGCAAGGTCGAGGATCGTGACACGGCGGGGGGCGTTGGACATGGTGTGCGGATGGGCTGGGGTGAGGAGGAAGGACCGGTGGACTCGATGGTCGGCGGCTGCGGTCGAGCGGTATAGTGATCCCGGGGAGTCCAGTGTGGTCTGGCAGGAGAGCAATCACCAAATGGACGGTCGCGGCGGATTATCTGGCGGCTTTTGTTCCGGCTTTCCTCGATCGTGCGCGCCGTGCCGTGCGTCGGGGGGGGCCGGAGGGATTGCCGCCGGCTGGCGGATGGTGCTTTCCGCCGGCTGGCGGACGGTGCTTTCCGCCGGCTGGCGGACGATGCTTTCAGTCTTCCTAGGGATGGCGTTCGGCGCGGGGTCGGTGCTCGCCCAGCCGGCCGGGCCGCAGCGGCTCGATCGGGCCGATCGGGTGGGGACTTTGATGGCGATCGCTCCGGGCCGGCTTCAGGTCCGGCTCAAGAACACGGGAGACCTGTGGGTCGTGGCTGCCGCACCCGGCGCTACCGTTGAGGTCATCGGGACTGCCGCGCGCGAGATGCTCATGCCGAAGCAGTTTGTCGAGTGCTCCGTCGATCTCGATGACTTCGGCAAGGTGACGCAGCCGATCGCGAAGGTGATTTTCCCGGGCGGGGGCACGCCCGGTGTCGTGGGGAACGCCTCGGGGCTCGCCGACCCAAAGGCGAAGCGGTCGCCCGGGAAACGGCCGGCCGGAACCTACCTGGTGAGCGGGTTCATCAAGTCGGTCGACGGGGACGAGATCACCGTTCAGGTCGGTCGCGACCGCTTCGAGATCCCGGTCGCCGCCGACGCCGAACTCGAAGTCGCAACGGCGAACCTCACCGTTGCGGGGGTTGGCGACGAGGTCGAGCTCGACGGTGAATATCTCCAGAAGGGTCAGCTGATCGCCTCGTCGATCAAGGTGACGCTCACCAATCCCCTCATGCCCCCGCCGGCCACAGGGAAGGGGCGTCGCCCCGTGGCGACGCCGTAGCTTCCGGTGTGCCGAGCCATCGGCAGCGGGGGCTGCG
>CANGGC010000417.1 GCA_947453125.1 Planctomycetaceae bacterium
ACAACCGCCTCGTGGCAGGACAGGCACGTGGCCCGATCCTTCGTGACGTAAAGATCGATGTTCGTGAGGAAGTCGCCATCCCACTCCGCGGCCGGAGGGAGCGTGATCGACGGATCCTCCGCCGCTCTCCTCGCCGTGGCCACATGCTCGACGGCGTGACCATGGCAGTGCGCGCAGCGAACCGCCTCGTGCGGCTTGCCGACCCGCTCGTGCTTCACCGACTCATGACAGGCATGGCAGGTGGCATCGGCCTGAAACAGGCTCGGACGGGCGGCGATGTCGTCGAGCGCCGAGGCCCGGTAGGGCCCAGTCCGGCCGAAGTCGTCGGGCACAAGTTCACGCCGCACGACCATGCCGACGAGCCCGACGGCCGCCAGAAAGGCGCCGAGGGCCCAGAGGTGTCGCGTGTCGTTGAACGAGGTCATCGCGGATCCCAGTCAGGAGCGCGTCAGGCTGCCCGGGGCGCTTCAGACGCGGGAGCATGTTCCGCCGTCTGGCCCCCCTCAAAACAAGACGATTCTATCCCGATCGTTCGAGGGTCGCAATCCGCCGCGGCCCTGTACCGTACCATGGAGCGGGCTCCGGGCAGTGCATCGATTCGATCGCGGCTTCACCTTCGTCGCGCGAGGAAGCCACCGCATGGCAACGCTGGCTGCCGGCGCGGTTTCCGGACGTGGCCAACGACATCCGCGGCCTGGCAACGACGAGGAGATCGCGATGGGCTTCCGATCCGCTGTCTCCCTCCGTGCGACGCGCGATGCCGTGCTTTTCATGGTCGCGCTCCTGGTGCCTCTCTTGTTCCTCTTCGCGCCGACAATCGTCCTCGGCCAGCGCTTCGGCGCGACCGACGCCACGGCGCCGGGAGACGCGATGATCGACCGCTGGCTCGCCGCGCGGACGGCGCGGATCGAGCGGACGATCGGCGACGATCTCCTCCCCTCCGACGCGACACGGCAGGAGCGGCTCCGTGCCGAATACCTCTCCATGCTCGGGCTCGATCCGCTACCAGCCCGGACGCCGCTCGAAACGACCGTCACCGGACACCTCGAGGGGAATGGCTACGCCGTCGAGATGCTCCATTACCAGAGCGTTCCCGGCCTCATCGTGACGGCCAATCTGTGGCGCCCCACGGCGGCGCCGCCCGAAGGCGGATATCCGGGAATCGTCTACTGCTGCGGCCACTCCGGCCGCGGCCGCGACGGGAACAAGACCGCCTTCCAGGATCACGGTATCTGGTTCGCCCGCCACGGCTATGTCTGCCTCGTCGTCGACACCCTCCAACTCGGTGAGATCGCCGCCACGCACCATGGCACCTACCGTGAGGGGCGATGGTGGTGGCAATCCCGTGGCTACACCCCCGCTGGCGTGGAATGCTGGAACGGAATCCGCGCCATCGACCTCCTTGTCGCTCGTGCCGACGTCGATCCGGACCGGATCGGCGTCACGGGGATCAGCGGCGGCGGGGCGGCCACGCTCTGGATTGCCGCCGCCGACGAGCGGGTGAAGGTGGCGGTGCCAGTGAGCGGGATGGCCGACCTCACCGCCTACGTTCCCGACGATTGTGTCGATGGCCACTGCGACTGCATGTTCCTCGTGAACAGCTTTCAATGGCCCTGGACACGGATCGCCGCGCTCGTCGCCCCCCGTCCGCTCCTGTTCATCAACAGTGACGCCGACCCGATCTTCCCGATGAGCGCCAACGAGCGCGTGGCGGCGATCCTCGAGCGTGTCTACGCGCTCCATGGCGCCGGTGACCGCTTCGACGCCCAGGTCAGCGTCGGTGGACACGCCTACCGCGCCGACATCCGCGCCGGTGCCTATCGCTTCCTCGGCACCTATCTCCAGGATGATCCCCGCCCGGTCACCGATGGTGAGATCGACCTCGTCGACGAGCGCGGGGCCACGCCCGTCCACCCGATCCCACCGGAACGCCTCCGCGTCTTTCCGGTTGACGCCGACATCCCCGCCGATCAGATCAACACCACGATCGACGCGCACTTCGTTCCGCTCGGACACCCCGAGCCTCCGCGGCCGGGAGACTTCGAACCCTGGCGGGGCCGGTTGCTCGACACCCTGCGCCGGCAGACGTTCCGTGATCTCGCTGATCTCCCGGCAAGCTCGGCAGTCGAACGCCCCGCCGACGGTCCGTGGCGCATCGAGAGCGAGCCGGGGCTGTTTGTCGAGCTTTTCCCCCCCACCGCCGCGGCCCTCGCTACGGCGACGCGTCATCGACTTCTCGTCCGCGGGGACGACACGGAGATCCCCGCCACGGCGGAAGAAGGCGCCGCCCTCTGGCAGCTCGATCCGCGCGGCGTCGGAGCCGGGCAGTGGACACGGCGGAATCCCCCCAACCACGTTGAACGGTCGATGGCGCTCCTCGGCGACAGTGTCGCCGGCGGGCAGGTGCGCGACACGCTCGCCGCGCTGGCGGTGATCCGGGCGGCCGATCCCGACGGCAGCAGCCCGAGGCCGATCGACTTGGCCGGCTCGGGGGCCGCGGGGCTCGTCGCCGCCTACGCGGCGATCTTCTCGCCGCTGGTCGCCACGGTCGATCTCGACCATCCCCCGCCGACCCACATGGCCCCCGACGCGCCCGCGTTTCTCAACATTCTCCGCGTTGCCGACGTGCCGACGTTGCTCGGCCTGATCGCGCCGCGGCCGCTCTCGATCCGCACGCCCACTCCGCTGGGATTCGCCGACACCGTCCGGCTCTATGCCGCGGCCGGAGCGGACGATCGCCTCACCATGCCCCCGGGAGACTGATCGACGCCATGGCTGACATCGTACTGGTCAATCCCCGTTTCGATCCCTCCTTCTGGGGCTTCGAGCACGCCCTTCCGGTCGTCGGCAAGCGGGCCAACCTCCCCGTTGCCTGCCTGCCGCTGCTGGCTGCTCTCACGCCGGCCGGCCACGATGTCACGCTCGTTGACGAGAATGTCGAGGCGATCGACTTCGAGCGCCTCGCCCGGGCCGACATCGTCGGCCTCACCGGCATGAGCGTCCAGCAGGATCGGATGCGGGAGATCCTCCTCGAGCTCAAAGCCAGGGGTGCGTTCTGCGTCGTCGGCGGCCCGTGGGTGTCGGTGCGCGAGGAGGCCTTCGACGGCCTCGTCGAGACGATCTTCGTCGGCGAGGCGGAAACGACCTGGCCCGAGTTTCTCGCCGACTGGGGCGCGGGACGGCACCGCCGCCGCTACGAGCAGGCGGAGCGCACCGACATGACGCGCGTCCCGCTCCCCCGCCACGAACTCCTCAAGATGGATCGCTACCTCTTCGGCAGTGTCCAATTCTCGCGCGGCTGTCCGTTCCAGTGCGAGTTCTGTGACATCATCATCACCTTCGGCCGCCGGCCACGCCTCAAGGACACCGCGCAGGTCGTCGACGAGCTCGAAGCCCTGCGGCGCCACGGGATGGGGGTCGTGTTCGTCGTCGACGACAACCTCATCGGCAACAAGGAGGCGATCAAGGAACATCTCCGTGCTATCGCCGCCTGGCAGCAGCAGCACGACTACCCGCTGATCCTCAGCACGGAGGCCTCGATCGATCTCGCCGACGACGAGGAGCTGATGCAGCTGATGACGGAGGCGAACTTCGTCAGCGTCTTTGTCGGCATCGAGACCCCGAACGAGGCCTCCCTGCGGGAGACGAAGAAGCTCCAAAACCTCCGCGGCACGCGCTCGCTCGTCGAGAAGGTCCACGCCATCCAGGGGGCGGGCCTCGAG
>CANGGC010000418.1 GCA_947453125.1 Planctomycetaceae bacterium
GCCGAGACGCTTCTCCCCTTCCGATTCGAAGCGGGGACGCTTGTGCCCCTCGAAGCGGTGCCGCTCCGCGACGAGAAGCTCCGCGGCATTCCCTCAGGGATCGCCGTCGACTCAACCGCGACCACGCTCTACGCCGCCAATGTTTGGGGGCATTCGGTCTCGCGCGTGCGACTCGCCGTTGCCGATGGAGACCCGATCATCGACGAGCTCCTCCTCGGCGCCGAGGCCCCGGCGCCGGCCCCCGCGCTTCCACCGACGACCGACGACCCGTCGATCACGAAGCGGGCCGACGTGCTCCTCGAGCGGGTCGTCGCCGACGCCCCGCATCCCTGGACATGCCTGCTCGACGAACCGAGGCAGCGGCTCTACGTCTCTCTCTGGGCCCAGGCGGCCGTGGCAGTGATCGACACCCAGGCCTGGCGCGTCGTCGGCCAAATCGACGTCGAGGAACATCCCAACGAGATGGTGATGTCGCCCGATGGGAAGCGACTCTTCGTCGCCAACGCCAATCGTAACAGCGTGTCGGTGATCGACCTGGCCGAGGGGCGGGTGCAGGAAACGCTCGTCGCCACCCTCACCCCCGACGCTCCTCCCGGCAACACGCCGAACTCGCTGGCCATCTCCGCCGACGGCGAGATGCTCTTCGTCTCCAACGCCAACATCAACGCCTTGACGGTGTGGGAGGTCGAGGAGCCGGGAGCCGCCCGCAGCCTCGGCTTCATCCCCGTCGGCTGGTATCCGACCTGCGTCCGCCTCTCCGCCGACGGCCGCCAGATCCTCGTCGCCAATGGCAAGGGGATTATCTCCGATTCCAACCGCAATGGCCCCCGGCCGGGATTCAATCCCGATGCCCCCACCCCCGACTACATCGGCGGGCTGTTCGACGGGACGGTGTCGTTCATCGAGCTTCCCGAAGAGGGCGAGAAGCTGACGGCCCAACTCGCCGCCTGGACGGAACGGGCCTTCGCCTGCCAGCCCCCGGGCAGCGACGAGGTGTTCACGGCGGAGGAACTCGACGGCCACCCCCTCCCGCTCCTCCCCGGCGCCACGAGCCCGATTGAGCACGTGATCTACATCGTCAAGGAGAACCGGACCTACGATCAGGTCCTCGGCGATATGCCGGAGGGGCACGGCGACCCGACGCTCTGCCTTTTCCCGGAGCGGGTGACGCCGAACCATCATGCGCTCGCCCGGCAGTTCGTCCTCCTCGACAACTTCTACGTCGAGAGCGAAGTCAGTGCCGACGGCCACGAGTGGAGCATGGGGGCCTACGCCACCGACTTCGTCGAGCGTCAATGGCCCCTCTCCTACGGCCACAACCGCCGCAGGAAGGTTCCCTATCCCGCCGAGGGGAGCTTCGACGCCGCCGCCCGCCCCGCCGGTGGCTACCTGTGGGACCGGGCGATCTCCGCGGGGGTGAGCTTCCGCAGCTACGGGGAGTGGGTCGCCAACGGCAAGACGCCCGAAGATCCCTGCACGCCGAAGGTCAAGGCCCTCGAGGGGCGGATCGACCCGCTCTACCGGAGCTTCGATCAGGACTACTCCGACCTGAAGCGGGCCGATCGCTTCCTCGCCGAGCTTGCTCGATTTGAACAGGAGGGGGCGATGCCGAGGCTCCAGATTGTCCGCCTCCCCAACGATCACACCAGCGGCACAAGCCCCGGCAAGCTGACGCCGACGGCCTTCATGGCCGAGAACGATCTCGCCTTCGGACGGATCGTCGAGGGGGTGAGCCGGTCAAAGTTCTGGCCGACGACCGCGATCTTCGTCGTCGAGGACGACGCCCAGAACGGCCCCGATCACGTCGATGCCCACCGCACGATCGCCTTCGTGATCAGCCCGTGGACGAAGCATGGCGCTGTCGATTCGAGCCTCTACTCGACCAGTTCGATGCTCCGCACGATGGAATTGATCCTCGGGCTCGACCCGATGTCGCAGTTCGACGCGGCGGCCCTGCCGATGGTCGGGGCGTTCGCGAAGGCCCCGATCCTCGAGCCCTACCATTGCCGCCCGGCGGAAGTCCCCCTCGACGAGCGGAACGTGGCGACGGCCTTTGGCGCGGAGGCGTCGGTCGCGATGGACTTCTCCGTCGAAGATGCGGCTGACGACCTGCTCCTCAACGAGATCGTCTGGCGGAGCGTCCGCGGAGCCGATTCGCCGATGCCGGCCCCGCGACGGGCGGCCTTCGTCTTCGCCTCCGAGGAAGAAGAGACCGAGGAGTAAAAGAGAACGGCCCGGTCGGAGTGTGCCAACCGGGCCGTCATGTCTCTTGAACCGTGCTGCGGGCAACGGCGGTTACTTGTAGTCGTCGAGTTCGATGACGAGGTCAGGCATCTCGCCGGAAATCTCTTTTTCGATCTTCGACTTCCGTTCGCCGTACTTGCCCTGGAGGTTGTCGCCCGGTTGCCGGCCGTTCATGTGAACGATCGAGACCCGGTACTTCCCATTCGGCAGCTTGACGCTGAAAGCCCCCGACTCGTCGGCAAAGGCCGATTCGGAGAAGTTAGCCCCATCGCTGCCGTCGGTGCGGACGAACTTGACGTTCACGCTCGCAGCCTTGGCAGCAGCCATCACCGGGTCGAGGGGGAGCGGATTGCCCCCGCGGAGAATCTTCCCGCTGATCTTGAACTCTGGCTCGGTCTTGTAGCTCGTCCGCCCACAGCCGGTGAGGGCGATGGCTCCGACGAGCAGCAGGCAGAGCGGCACCAGGGATGCTCGCCGCGAAACCGTCACGTTGGTCGAGAAACTCGCCATCAGTATTCCACCATCTTTCCGTCGTCGCGGTGGCCCATCCGCCGCCACGTCGTCTCATTGATGTTGTAGTTGATCCCCCGCACCGAGCCGTCACAGAGCACGATGTTGACGACCGTCGGATGGGCGGCACCGAAGCGGCCGTCGCCATACCAGGTCCCCGACCGGTCGCCGTCGGTCTGGGGAACGAAGCCGGTGTGCCGCATCGTGTCGTGATCCCATCCGGCGGTGTAGCCCTCGTTGTCATCCCCGCACATGTTCCCCTTGCAGTTGTCGATGTCGAGGGCCTTCTCGCCGAGGAGAATCACGTTCGTCGTGCCGTCACGGATGCTGGCAAACGTCGCCACCTTGCGGAGATCGAGGTTCGGCTGATCGCCGTCGACGCGGAAGATCGGGCCGTCCCCCTCGTTGTGCCACGGAGCCCCCTCGCCACCGAGCCAATTGTCACCGGTGTCGATGCTGTTCCCAGCGTAATCGGTCTGGGCGTACGGTGCGTTGCCGCCGGGGAACGGAGAGCCATACCATTCGCCCCCCGACTTCACGCCGTCGGAGGCAGAACGACGGCTGGGGCAGAAATACTGCGCCACCGGCGTGCCACGAGCCTTGTAGAAGCGCTCCCAGTCGGCGAGCGAGCCATTGCCGTCGACATCCTTGGCGCCATTCCCGAGCCAGAGGGCCTCGTTTTCGAGATAGGGGAGGATCTGGTATCCCCAGCCAGCGTACTGCTTGACGCCGGTTGCGGGCATGCCGTTGTTGAACGACCACGACCCCCACCACCAGCCGCCGGTGGGGAGAAACTGCCGGGAGTCGTGGTGGTTTTGCACCGCGAGTCCGAGCTGCTTGAGTTGGTTGCTGCATTTGACCCGGCGCGACGCCTCACGGGCAGACTGCACCGCCGGGAGGAGGAGACCAACGAGCGTGCCGATGATGGCGATCACCACCAGCAGCTCAACCAACGTGAACCCCC
>CANGGC010000419.1 GCA_947453125.1 Planctomycetaceae bacterium
GCTCGGCGACTCCGACAAGATGGAGATCGGCGACTGGGTGATCGCCATCGGCAATCCCTTCGAGCTGGAAACGACCGTCAGCGCCGGAATCATCAGCGGTAAGGGACGCGAGCTCGGCAGCGTGCAGCGGGCCAAGTTCCTCCAGACCGACGCCGCCATCAACCCGGGCAACTCCGGTGGACCGCTGGTCAACCTCGCCGGCGAGGTGGTGGGGATCAACACGGCGATCGCCTCCAACAACGGCGGCTACCAGGGAATCGGCTTCGCGATCCCGGTCAACCTCGCCAAGTGGGTCGGCGGGCAACTCGTCGCCAAGGGGCGCGTCCAGCGTGGCTACCTCGGCGTCCAGATCGGTGCCCTCTCGAGCGAGATGGCCTCGAAGCTCGGCGTCAAGGATCGCAAGGGGGTGCTCGTCAATGACGTCGTAGCCGGCTCGCCGGCCGCCGAGGCTGGGGTCGAGGAGCTCGACGTGATCACGAGCTTCGACGGCCAGCCCGTCGACGGCCCGCGGACGCTCCAGGAAGTCGTCGAGCGATCCGACTTCGACAAGCCCCACCGGGTGACCGTGCTCCGGGAAGGGAAGAAGTCGGAGCTGGAGATCGCCGTCCGGCCGCTCCCCGACAAGCTCGGCGCTGCGGCGCCGCGGAAGGCCGAACGGGAGGAGATCGATGCCGAGACCTACTACTCCAAGCCCCTCGGCCTTGAGGTTCGCAACAAGAACGCCGAGCGCGGCGGGGAAGCTGATCCCTACGAGGGCTTCGAGGGGGTCGTCGTCGAGCGCGTCGACGACCAGGGGCTCGCAGACGAGGCGGGGATCGGCCCCTCGATGCTCGTCCGTAAGGTGGGGCGAAAGTCGGTGTCGACGATCACCGAGTTTGCCGATGCGGTCGAGCAGGAGTCGCTCGAAGAGGGCGTCATGCTCCAGGTGCGCACGAGCCGGGGCAACTCGGTGATACTTCTCAAGAAGAACTGACCGGCGGCCACGCCAGCCGGGAATCACAGGGCCGGCCCCGCACCCCGGGGCCGGCCTTTTTTTTGTTATTCTTGATGGTTTGATTCTTTCCCTCGCTCCACCTGGAAGCTCCATGGCCACACTCGGCGTCAACATCGACCATGTCGCCACGATCCGTCAGGCCCGCCGCACCGTCGAGCCCGACCCGGTGTGGGCGGCGGCGCTGGCCGAACTCGGCGGGGCCGATGCGATCACCGTTCATCTGCGCGAGGACCGTCGCCACATCCAGGACCGCGACCTGGAAGTGCTGAAGCGCACCGTCCAGGTGAAGCTCAACCTCGAAGGGGCGATCGCCCCGGCCATGGTCGCCATTGCCTGCGAGGTGAAGCCCGATCAGGTGACGCTCGTGCCGGAACGCCGCGAGGAGATCACGACCGAGGGGGGCCTCGACGTTTCTGCCCACCGGGCCGCCACGACCGAGGCGGTGCGGCGGCTCCACGACGCTGGGATTGCCGTCTCGCTGTTCATCGATCCCTCCCCTCGGCAGATCGACGTCGCCGTCGCCCTCGGCGTGGCGGCCGTTGAGCTCCACACCGGCACCTATGCCAATGCCACCACCGCGGACCAGCAGCGCGAGACCCTCGCCGAGCTTACCCTCGGCGGAGCCCACGCCCGCGCCGCCGGCCTCACGCTCAACGCCGGCCACGGGCTCACCTATCGCAACGTCGTCCCGGTGGCCCGGATCGACGGGATGCACGAGCTCAACATCGGCCACTCGATCGTCGCCCGGGCCGTCCTCGTCGGCTTCAGCCAGGCCGTTCGGGAAATGAAGGCCCTCATTGCCCCCTTCCCCTCCGGCTGAAGGAGCGGCGGCCCCAGCGCAGCCCGCAATCTCGACCGATCCCTCCCATCTTTCGTAGGAAGGAGCCGTTCCCGGGGGAAACCGGGGCGAAATCGACCGGCCGGCTGCCGTCGGGGTTTCCGGTCGGCCCCGATTCTGGTCTGCTCTCGCCCGAGCAGGGCATCCGCGATGCAGGGGAGGCATGGACCACCAGGCCCCCCCGCCACCTGCCAGGCCCCCGTTCGATGGAGCGCTCCATGCCGCCGGTGATGACCGACCGCCCTGCCCCCCTCAACTCCGCCCGGAGCCACGACGAGGGGCGCGACGACCCGGCCCGAGACCAGGGGGCGCCGCAATGGGTCAGCGAGGTGCGTCACGCCCTGCGGACGGCGACCGACGATCCGTTCCGGGTCAAGCCGTGGCGCTACTGGGCCGACTTCCTCCTCTCGATCGGGTGCGCCTATACGGCGGCGACGGTCTATCTGATGGCGCCGCTCGGCTCATGGCCGCAGCTGGTCGCCTTCCCGATCGCTGCCTTCTGGCTCTACCGGCTCGGCTCGCTCGTCCACGAGGTCTGCCACCTCGGATCGCACGAGATGCGCGTCTTCAAGGTGGCTTGGAACGTCCTCGTCGGCACCTTCACCCTCACCCCGTCGCCGTTCTTCACGCGGCAGCACCGCGACCACCACAGCATGAAGGTGTACGGGACGCCAGAAGACCCCGAATACGTCGCCAACGTCATGGAAGGGGGCAACCTGCGGAGCTTCCTCGGCTATTCAGCCTTCATGCTCGTCTTCCCGCTGCTCGTCTTTCTCCGCTTTCTCCTGGCCCCCCTCTCCTTTCTCCACCCGCGCCTCCGCGAGCTCGTCCTCGAGCGTGGCAGCTCCCTGACGCTCAACACCCGCTACCGCCGGAAGCTCACCCCCTTCGATCGGCGGGCGATCTTCGGCGTCGAGGTGCTCTGCTTCCTGCGGGCCGCCGCGATTCCGGCGACGATCGCCCTCGGGTTCGCCCCGATGAGCCGGATCCCGCTCCTCTACGCGCTCGCTCTGGCGACGTTTTTCATGAACCAGATGCGGCAGCTGGCTGATCATCATTTCGAGGGTGATGGGACGCCGGTCTCGGTCGAGGCCCATATCCTCGATTCCTGCAACTTCACCGGGAAGGATCCGCTCACGCTCCTCTTCTTCCCGTTCGCGATCCGCTTCCACGCCCTCCACCACCTCTTCCCCTCGCTCCCCTACCACAACCTCGAAGCCGCGCATCTCCATCTCGCGCGGACGCTTCCCCCCGACAATCCCTACCTGGGGCTCGACCAGCCGGGCTGGTGGTCGGTGGCGAAGCGGACGGTGTGGGGCCCGGCGCCGGTCACAACCGGCTAGCGGGCGGAGGCGGAATCTTCAGCGTGTGCGACTGCGCCGCCGCGCGGCCCACCACTCCCAGGCCAGCGGCAGCACCGAGACGAGGACGATCCCGATCACGACCAACTCGAAGTGCTTCTTGACCGCGTCGATGTTGCCGAAGAAGTAGCCGGCCACCGTGCAGAGCACGACCCAGAGAAGGCCGCCGACGACGTTGAACCAGAGGAACGTCGGGTAGTGCATCTTTCCGACCCCCGCGACGAACGGGGCGAACGTCCGCACGATCGGCACAAAGCGTGCCAGGACGATCGTCTTCCCGCCGTGGCGGTCGTAGAAGGCCTGCGTCTTCTCCAGATGCTCGTGCTTGAGAAACCAGGTGTTGAGCGAGAAGGCCCGGGGGCCGATCCACCGGCCGAGGAAATAATTGATCGTGTCGCCGAGGATCGCAGCCATCGAGAGGAGGACGAGGAGCGGCACGAGGCCGAGGTCGTCGGGATAGAGCGCGGCCATGGCGCCGGCGGCGAAGAGGAGCGAGTCGCCCGGGAGGAAGGGCATGACGAC
>CANGGC010000420.1 GCA_947453125.1 Planctomycetaceae bacterium
GGAAAGAGAGGTGAAATGCGGCGTCCGGCTCCTCATGGGAAGGGCGCCGCAGGGATGAACGGGGCCGGATCAGTCGGATCGGGAGGCGTACACCATGCGGCCGCAGCTGCGGCAGGGAACGACCCGCCCCTGCGACAACTCAGCGACTGCGTTGGGGGGAAGTTGCTGACAGCATCCGCCGCAGCTCTCGCCATCGAGTTGGGCCATGGCATCGGCCCCCTTGCTCCGCACCATCCGCCGGTAAGACTCGCGGGATTCGGTGGGGAGCTCTTGTTCGGCCCGCTCCAGATCGGCGGCGATCCGCGCCACCTCCGTGTCGAGACCGCCACGTTCGGCCTGCACCTTCACCTTCATATCCTCGAGCGACACCTTCGCCGCCGCGAGCTCCGCCTCGATCGGGGGTTGGGTGGCCTTGAGGCCGTCGACGCGTTCGAGGGCCTCGAGGATCTCGTCCTCGAGAACCTTCTTCGCCTCGTCATCGGCGGCCATCTGCTCGCCAAGGAGTTGGTATTCCCGGTTGGTCTTGGCGGCGTTGCGCTTCGCCTCGCAATCCTTGATGCGGGTCTCCATGGAGCGGAGCTGGAGTTGCTTTTGATCGGCGACCAGCCGCGCCTTGCGAATCTCCTCCTGGAGTACGCCCAGCCGGGCCGTGATGGTGTCGGCGTTCCGGCTGCGGGCGTCGATCGCCCGTGGGCCGGCGGCAAGCCGCGACCGCAGATCCTCGAGTTGACGATGCATGCGGTGCAGGGTGCGCACGGCATCGGCGGTGACGGCAAGAGCCATGGGAGCCTGAGGGAAGGGAGAGGGAACGGACAAGAGAAAGGCAGCTTACCAGACCGCTGCCGGCCATTCATCCGTCGGGCCTGGCCGGAACGGTCTGCCGCGTGACGGTCTGCATGAAAACGAGGGCGGGCCGGCCGTCGGTCGGCTCCCGAGGGAGCAAACCGGAACGGCCGGCCCGCCGAACGAAGCGGATCGGGATGCGGCCGTCAGCCCGGCACGCCGCCGAGGAAGCTCTCGAGCTGCCGCGACCGGACAGGGTGCTGGAGCTTCTTCACCGCCTTGGCCTCGATCTGCCGGACGCGCTCGCGGGTGACGCGGAAGATCCGCCCCACTTCCTCGAGGGTGTAGGTGTAGCCGTCGGTGAGCCCATAGCGGAGGCGGATGATCTCCCGCTCCCGGAAGGTGAGGGTCTTGAGGAGCGAATCGATGCGGTCCTTGAGAAAGCCGTTGGTGGCCGACTGCGTCGGGCTCTCCGCCGACAGATCCTCGACAAACTCGCTGAAGCTCGCATCCTCGCTCTCCCCCACCGGCCGGTCGAGGCTCATCGGCTGACGCCCCATGTCGAGGACGCGCCGCGCCTCATCGAGCGGGATCCCGGCGGCCTGCGACATCTCCTCGGTCGTCGGCTCGCGGCCGAGCTCGTGGAGGAGCCGCTTGGCGGTGGTGCGGAGCTTCGAGAGGACGTCGATCATGTGGACCGGGATGCGGATCGTCCGCGCCTGGTCGGCGATCGCCCGCGTGATCGCCTGCCGGATCCACCACGTGGCGTAGGTCGAGAACTTGAACCCGCGCCGGTATTCGTACTTGTCGACCGCTCGCATCAGGCCCGTGTTCCCCTCCTGGATGAGATCGAGGAAGGAGAGGCCGCGATTGCGGTACTTCTTCGCGATCGACACCACGAGGCGGAGGTTGGCGGCGGAGAGATTCCGCTTCGCAGCCTCGTACTCGGTCTGGAGCTTTTCGAGCGCTGCCACCCGCGTCCGCAGCGACCGGGGACTCTCGAGGGTCGAGAGCATGAGGTCGCGGAGCTCCTTCCGGAGATCGGCCCGGTCGTCACGGGAGCCGTGGCCGTGGTCGAGGAGCCGCAACTCCTGCTGGAGCCGGTCCATCCGAGCCGACATTCCGCGGAGCACCTTGAGGAGCGGCTGCACGCGCCGGGTGCGGAGGCTCAACTCCTCCACGAGCGTCAGCGACTTGGCCCGGTCGCGGCGGAACCGCTGCCGCGCCGTCCGCGCCTCGTCGGCGCTGGTGCGCTTGTTGACGAGGAGGCGGAAGTCGGCCTTGCTCCGCTCGACGAGCCGCACGAGCGTGGCGAGGTTGTGCGGCATCCGCGACTGGATCTGTTCCTTCGTAAGCCGTTCGGTGAGCGACACCTTGATCGTGCGGTCGAAGGGGAGCTTCCCCTCGTGGACGCGCTGGAGGGTGTCGACGGTCGTCTGCATCGACCAAGAACAGCCGAGGATCGCGCGCCGGAACCGCTTCCGCGTGACCTCGATCCGCTTCGCGAGCGAAATCTCCTCCGGCCGCGTCAGGAGAGGGATCTCGGCCATCTGGGCCAGATACATCCGGATCGGATCGTTGCCGGCGTTGGACGGCGCGCTGGTGATTGCCTCGTCGCGTCGGGGCGCCGCCTTGGCCTTCGCCGCCGGGCCCTTGACGGCCGCCACGATCGGCGCGGGGGGCTCGTCGAGGAGATCGATCCCCTTTTCCTCCAGAGCGACAAGCAGGGCGTCGATCTTCTCGGGGTCAACGGCCTCGTCGGGGAGGTAGGAATTGACCTGATCGAAGGTCAGATAGCCCTGGGCACGGCCGGTGGCGATGAGGGCGGCCAGTTCGTTGTCCTGAGCCGGCACCGGGGGTGCCGCCTGGAATGGAAGGATGTCGGGCCCGGCCTCGGCGGAGGCGTCGGCACGCCCGTCGCCCGCCGCACCGACGTCGGGCTGCCGCGGCGTCGGATCGTGGGGTGTCCCTGAGGACGGAGTCTGTGACATGGGATCGTTCGACATGCGCATCCGGGCTGCCTGCTTCTTCATCGGTGTTCTCCTTCACCATCCTACCGTCACTCGCGTACCGCCCCCCGGCGCTTCTCGGCCGGGGCCGGGATTCGCCGATCGCAGTCAACGAGACGGGCACCTTCACCCATCCTTGGGATCGGTCATGCCCTGAGCTTCCCGCCGCGTGGCGACGAGTTGCTCCAGAAGTTGCGCCTCGGCCTCGGCATCGAGGCTCGAGGATTTCAGTGTGCGGATGCCCGCGGCCACGTCCCGATTCGCGCGACGCTGGCGCAGCGCGTCCTCGAGATGAGAGAGGCGGTCGGCGGCGGTGGCCGCGTTGCTCGAGTGGAGATCGGAGTCGACGGCGACCAGGAGGCTGTGGAGCGCCGGATCGGTCAGCTCCAGGAGCAAGCCTCCGAGACTGACCTCGCGCCCTTCGGCGTGCATCCGCCGCGCCGTCTCGAGCACGGTGCGGCTGGCGCGGTGTTCGAGAGCTTCGGCGGGAATCTCGCGGATCACAAGCCCCGTCGCCTCGGGCACGCCGACGAGGACCTCGAGCACTTCCCGATCCCAGGCGGGAAGACGCGTCGGGGTAACAGGGTGGAAGCGCTCAACACGGGGCTCGCCATCTCCGTCGGCCTTGGGCATGCGGGCGGAGAAGTCTGACCGGAGGGCTGAGAGGCGGCCGAGGAGCGCGTCGCGCGACAAGCCGAAGCGGCGCGAGAGCCGGCCGAGCACCTGATCCTCGCGCAACCTCCGCTGCGACGGGGCGAGCGTGGAGCGATCGGAGACGCGCGACAGGGCGACGAGCACGCTCTCCACCGCCGCCAGGGCGGCATCGTCGCCCTTCCCAGCCACCTTCGCCGCCGCCTCCTCGAGCCGGTAGTCGAGGGCATCGACCGCCGACTCGACGAGCGCTTCGAACGCC
>CANGGC010000421.1 GCA_947453125.1 Planctomycetaceae bacterium
AGGCGTGGGTGCGACGTGACAAGCTTGCCGCCGATGCCCGCTTCAAGCCGCTCGTCGAGCGGTGGGAGAAGGTGGAGGCCGAGTATCCGGCCCAGAAGGCGGCCTACGACAAGGCGATGGTCGAATGGAAGGCAGCGGCCGAGAAGGCCAAGGCTGAGGGGAAGCCAGCCCCAGGGCAGCCGGGCAATCCCGACGGCAACATGTTTGGCAACCACCGTCCCGGCAACATCCATTCCGGCGTCCTCACCCCCTCGATCGGCTACGGCATCCGTGGCGCGATCTGGTATCAGGGGGAATCGAACGCCGGCCGCGCGTATCAATACCGCGCCCTGTTCCCCTTCATGATCAAGTCGTGGCGCGAGGAATGGGGCGTGGGCGACTTCCCCTTCTATTGGGTGCAGCTGGCCGACTTCAACGCCGAACAGCCCCAGCCTGGCGAGAGCGCCTGGGCCGAGCTGCGTGAGGCGCAGACCATGACGATGAAGGCCCTGCCAAACACCGGCGAGGCGGTGATCATCGACATCGGCGAGGGGAAGGACATCCACCCGAAGAACAAGCTGGATGTCGGCAAGCGGCTCGCCCGCTGGGCGCTCGCCGACACCTACAAGGTGGCGGGCATCCCGGCCCACAGCCCGCTCTACAAGGGGATGGAGAAGCAGGGGAACAAGATCGTCGTCGCCTTCGATCATGTCGATGGTGGCTGGCGGCCGTTCGACGTCAACGAGCCGATCGGCTTCACGATCGCCGGCGCCGATCACACGTTCGTCCATGCCAAGGGGACGATCCTCCCCGATGGCCGGATCGAGGTGTCGGCCGAGGGCGTGGCCGACCCCGTCGCCGTCCGTTACGGCTGGGCCGACAACCCGAAGTGCAACCTCTACTCTGGTGCCGGACTGCCGCTGACGCCGTTCCGCACCGACGACTTCAAGGGGGTCACGGCCGACGCCAACTGACCGCTGGCTGGCTGTGAAACATCCAGGGGGCCCGGCCATCTCGCGATGGTCGGGCCCTTTTTTTCCGGGCCATGGTGGAGTCGATGCCGGGCCGGCGGGCATGACCGGTGCGGGCGCCGCCGCGATGCGCTCCCGGGCCGGAGGCCACCCCGGACGCCCCGGAGCTCGAGCCGCCCCCAAGGAATGCCCGCCCGCCGCTGAGTATCTTCATGGCCTCGGCTTGAATGGACAGGCCAGCCCCATGAGGATCCCCGTGATGGCCGTGCCTCGCCTTCTCTACCGCTCCCTCGTTCACGGAATCCTCCTGGCCATGGTGTTGGCCGGGGCCGGCCAGACGGCCGAACCGGAAGTTGCCGACAAGGCAGCCGAGCTGGCGGCGACGGGGGATGCAGCCGAGAAGGACCGGAAGAAACCCCTCCGCATCCCCGAGCCGACCGATAAGCCGATCGTCACGGATCACGCGATCACCCTCGGGGGAACGACGCTCGAGTATCGGGCCGAGACGGGGATGCTCCCCCTTCTCAGCGAGGAGGGCACGCCGCGGGCGGGCGTGTTCTACGTCGCCTACACCGCCAAGCCGGCGGCCGATCCCGCCACGCGGCCGGTGATGTTCTGCTTCAACGGCGGCCCGGGCGCGGCGTCGGTCTGGCTCCACCTCGGTGGGCTCGGCCCCCGACGGGCAAAGGTCAATGACGACGGCACCCTCCCGCCCCCTCCGTTCGGCCTGGTCGACAACGCACACACCCTCCTCCACGCCGCCGATCTGGTGTTCATCGATCCGGTCGCCACCGGCTACAGCCGCCCGGCCAAGGACCAGCGCGCCGATCAGTTCTTCGGCGCCGCCGCCGACATCTCGGCCGTCGCCGACTTCATCCGCCTGTGGACAACGCGGGCGCGCCGCTGGCGGTCGCCGAAGTATCTCTGCGGCGAGAGCTACGGAGTCTTCCGGGCCGCCGGCTTGGCGCGGCGGCTCCAGGACGAGCACGGGATGTTCTTGAACGGCCTGGTGCTCGTGTCGGGGCTCGTCGACTTCCAGACGATCCAGCCCGGCCCGAGCAACGATCTCCCCTTCTCGACGTTTCTCCCCGGCTTCACCGCGGTCGCGGCCCACCACGGGAAGCTCGCCGCCGACCTCCGCGCCGATCTCCCCGCGGCGTTGGCCGAAGCGCGGGCGTTCGCCGCCGGAGAGTATGCGACGGCGCTGTTCGCCGGGGCATCACTCCCCGCCGAACGCCGTACCGCCGTGGCGCGGCAACTCGCCCGGCTCACCGGGCTCCCCGAGAAGCTCATCCTCGACCACGACCTGCGCGTCGATCCGGGCCTGTTCCAGGAGAAGCTCCTGGCCGACGAAGGCTTGATCTGCGGGAGGTTCGACGGCCGGATCACCGGCCGCGATGGCTCGGCGGCCGGATCGCGCCCCGGCTTCGACCCCTCCTTCACCGCCGCCCTTGGGCCCCTCTCGTCGGCGATGAACGCCTACGCCCGCGAGGAGCTCGGCTACGAGAGCGATCTTCCCTACAAGGTCCTCGCCGGCGTCGGCCCCTGGCCCTACCAGCAAAACGCCTATGCCAACACCGCCGACGATCTCGCCGATGCGATGCACGAGAACCCGCACCTCCGCGTCCTCGTCCTCGTGGGCTTGTGCGACCTGGCCGTTCCCTGCGACGCGATGCGCCACAGCGTCGACCATCTCCGCCTCGATCGGGCCCTCCGCGACAACATCACGTTCGCCGAGTACACCTCGGGGCACATGATGTATCTCAACCTTCCCGATCTGGCCCGGATGGAGGCCGATCTGGCCCGCTTCGTAAGCCCCCCCTGAGCCTCCATCCTGCCCTGCCGCGGGCGTTTCCTCCGCGCAGCCGTGCTACCGGGTCGTCGTCGTCTTGGCCCTGGCCACGGGGAGCGGCTGGACGACATACACCTTCGGGTCGTCGACCACCCAGGGGGTGCTCCAGGTCTTGCCGTCGTCCTTCGTGCAGACGTTGAAGAAGAACGTCTTCAGCGTCTCGGTGCGGTAGTTGTAGGGAAACTGCGAGGTGATGTGATCGTCGGCCGTGAGATCGTCGACGCCGGGGCTGGCGTAGTAATGGACTTGCCCGTCGGGCGTGAACGAGAGGCCGAGCGTCCACCAGCCCATCTCGGTCATCTGTGGGCCGCGGATCTCGCCGCCGTTGCGACCGCCACGGACCTTGAGATAGGCCCCCTCCTCCTTCGACTTCGATTCGGCGGCCGTCTCGTAGCAGATGAACATCCCCGGCCAGTATTCCTCGAGGCCGAAGCGCCCCTTCTCCGGGTGATCCTCGCCGGTGATCACCGCATGCGTGTAGCAGCCGGCGCGGAAGCCGAAGGTCGGGCCGCTGCGCTTCTCCCACTGATCCATCGGTGGCAGATAGACGCGGGCCACGACGCTCGGGGAATTGCTGACGCGGATCCCCTGCCCGAAGTTGCGCTGCATGTTGTAGATGAGATCGTCCTGCTCCATCTTGTAGCTAGGGCGACCCGGGATGCCGGTGTTGAGCGAGGCGATCAGCAGCCCGTGCTCGCTCCCCTCGAGCCCCGGCGCGGGGAGCGGCACGCGTTTGACGACGTCCGGGGTGCCGCGCTTCATCCCCTCGAACCAGCGGCCGTTGACGGCCCGGCCGACCGGCTCGCGGACGCGCTTGTCCTGCTCCTCCGAGCTCTTGGGATGGCGGTAGTTCCAGCTCCACTTCTCATCCTCGAAGTCGTC
>CANGGC010000422.1 GCA_947453125.1 Planctomycetaceae bacterium
GAATCCTGGCCGCCGCCCCGTGGTTGCTCCGCGGCTTGTCGGTGGCAGGGACGGCCGCGATGTTCCTTGTCGGCGGCGGGATCATCGCCCATGGGATCCCGGCAATCCATGAGATCACGGCGATCACGTCGTCGTTCGGCCACGGGGCAGCGCATGAGGCTGCCGGTCAAGCCGCCTGGTGGGGCATCCTTGCCTCCAAACTCGCCGATGGACTTGTCGGCATTCTCGCTGGCGCCCTCGCCGTGGCCGTGGTCGCCATCGGCACGAGGCTCACGGGGCAAGGACGGAAGACTTCGCCGCACTGACCTCTCCCGGGGCCACACCTGCGACCGGGGCACGCGAAAACCGTACCCGGACCTCGGGGTGGGTCGTGTAGAGCCGATGCCGCGTGCCGTCAGGAATGAGGAGCGAGCTGCTCGTGCCAGGATGGGCGTCATCGACCGGCACGATCGGATTGCCTGCGTACTTCGTCCAGTGGACGAGGTCGTCGCTCCGCGCGATGCAGGTGCACCACCGCCCCCGTTCCCCCAGAGCACTGGCGTGGTAGTAGGCGTAATACCGACCGCGGTGCTTGACGATCTGATCGACGGCGATCATCCGGGTGTCGTAGTGGCCGGGGCCGAGGGGGATGACCGGATCGTCGGTGACGTTCTTAAACGTGATGAGGTCAGGCGACGTCGCCACCCAGATTCCTTGATCGGCGCGCTCGTAGAACAGCCACCACACGCCCTGCTCGTGCCACACCGCCGGCGTGCCGCGCGGCCCCTCCGGAATTGGGGCTCCGGTCGTGAGGCGGATATCGAGCGGCCCGCGTTCTTCCCACGCAAGGCCGTCGGAGGAGACGAGGAGGTGGGCGATGTCCCCCTCCCCTTCGGCAAACATCACCAACCGCCCCGCGTCGCGAACGACACACATGTCCTCGATCCAGTCGCCCTGAACGAGCGGCCCGGCCGGATCGCGCGTCCAGTTGAGGCCGTCGGTGCTCGAGGCGTGGCCGAGGAGCCGGAGCGGGCTTTGGTCGTCGTTGTAGCCGGTGTACCAAAGCCGCCAGCGGTCGGGCCCTTCGCGGCGGATCCAGCCGCGCTCGCGGATGTTTTTATCCCACGCTCCGTCGCCACCGCCGGCAAACAGCGGCACCGAAGACGCCGGGCCGAAATCGACAAGCTCGGTAGGAAAGTTCGCAGCCTCATCGGCCCGGCAGGGGAGCGCCGCGACCAAGGCGAGAAGAACGATCAGGGCAAGGGTCGTATGAAAGAAGCGCGTGATCATGGTGGGGTGATGATACTTGGATTTCGCGTCGCACAACTGCCCCGCTTCAGCGGCCTGGAGCGAGGGGTCGCCCGTGTTCCGAGAGCCGGCCTCGCCGGTCAGCGCAGCCCGGAGGGCGAAAGCGCAAGCGGCGCGGAGAGAGACGAGGCCATGGATGGCCGAGGCGAACGTCCGGCGACGGGGCACGGGCGACCCCGAAGCAACGCAAGAGCCCCGTCCGACTCGGTGCGGTCCACACAGTTGGCGCTGTCATCGCCGCGGTAGACTCCGTCCGTGCCGCACCCATCTCGCAGCCGAGCCCTTTGGCAGATGCCCCTTCCCCAGCGCCGTTCGTCGCTCCGTCGCCAGCTGGTTCTGCCGGTGGTGGGGCTTTTGTTGGCCGGGGTGCTCGCCAATGTCGCCTTCGCCTCGTGGCTCGCCGCGCGGCGGGCCGCCGACGTCGCCCAGCAGCGTGAACAGCAGGTGGTCGAGACGCTCGCCACGTCACGTGTCACGCTCACGCTCCCCGTCCTCGAAACGCTCGCCCGCCTCACCAAGAGCCGGTTCGTCGTCTGGAATCCGGTCGACGGCAACCTCGGCGCGACAACGCTCGGGCCCGGGGAGCGGGATGAGCTCTCGGCCTCAGGCGTCGCCGCCGCGATCGACCGCGGCACGACGACGCTCGGCGGTCAGGCGTTCCGGGTGGCGACGGTGCGGTCCGGGAGCGTGCGGCCAGAGACGGTCGTCGTTCTCACGCCGCAGCAGTCGATCGTCTCGCTCGTGTTGGAATCGTCGTGGCCGCAACTCGCCGTCGCCGCCATCACTCTTGTGTTCCTCGTTCCCGCCACGCTCGCGGCCACCGGCAGACTCTCCCGCCGCATCGGCGCGGTCGAGCGCCGCGTCGCCGCGATCGCCTCAGGAGAGTTTGGCGGTAGCGCCGGGGAACCAGGGGCGGATACCAAGAGCCTGGCGATCGACGACGAAATCGGCAGGCTCACCCATGGCGTGGAACGGATGAGCGGGCAACTCGGCCAGCTTCGGGCCCGGCTCCTCGCCGGCGAGCGCGAGCGGCTCCTCGGCCAACTCGCTGCCGGGTTTGCCCACGAGCTTCGTAACGCCGTCACTGGCGCGCGACTCGCAATCGATCTCCACCGCAGCCGATGCCAGGCTTCGTCCACCGATGGAAGCCTCGGCTTGGCGATCAAACAGCTCGCCGTTGTCGAGGAGGAAGTCCGCGGCCTGCTCGCCCTCGGGAAGCGGACCGAGTCGGTGCCCGAGCCGCTCACCATCGACAAGGTGTTCACCGAGGTGGCCGACCTCGTCTCGCCGCGCTGCCAGCATGGTGGAACGACGCTCGACGTCGAGATGCCGACCGGGATCGAACTCGTTGCCCGGCACGACAGCCTCCGGGCGGCGCTGCTCAACCTCGTCGTCAATGCGATCGACGCTGCGGGGCGCGGGGGGACGGTTCGTCTCGAGGCCCGGGCCTCAGGAAATGACGTGCGGCTTTCCGTCACTGACACAGGCCCCGGCCCTCCGGAGCATCTGGCAGCCACGCTCGCCGAACCGTTCGTCACCGGGAAGCCTGAGGGGATCGGCCTCGGGCTGGCGATCGTCACGGCGGTGGCCGAAGAACATGGTGGCAAGCTCGAATGGGGGAGAGCCAACGACCGCACCCGATTCACCATCGTCCTTCCCGCCGGCGCGGTGTCGCCCGGCTCCCACGCCTCCCTGGCCCACCACTCCAAGGCCACCCCCAGCCCATGAGCCGCATTCTCATCGTCGACGACGAGCCCGCGATCGGGTGGAGCCTCGGCGAGCTCCTCGACGACCGGGGCCATGCTGTGAAGACCGCCGCGAGCGCCGAAGAAGCGCTCGAGATCTGCCGGCACTTTCTCCCTGAGCTTGTCCTCCTCGATGTCCGCCTCCCCGGCCGCAGCGGGCTCTCCGCGATCCCCGACTTCCGCGCGCTCGCTCCCACAGCCCCGATCGTCGTCATGACGGCCTTCGGCGATCTCGACACGGCCGTCCGCGCCGTCGAGGCTGGCGCCGCCGAGTATCTCGTCAAGCCGTTCGATTCTGCGCAGGTGACAACGATTGTCGACCGGCTCCTCGACCGCGGCGTCACGGCCACGGCGTCGGCCCCTCCTCCCGGCGGCCTCGTCGGCAGTTCGGGCGTCATGCAGCGCGTGTTCGCGCGGGTGGCGCTGGCCGCCTCGAGCGAGCTGCCGGTGCTCATCACTGGCGCCACCGGCACCGGCAAGGAGCTTGCCGCCCGCGCCATCCATGCCCACTCGGCGAGGCGCTCAGGGCCCTTGGTCGCCGTGAATCTCGCTGCCCTGCCGCCGGCGCTCGTCGAAGGGGAGCTCTTCGGCCAGGCAAAAGGGGCCTTCAGTGGGGCAACGGCGCGCGACGGCCTGTTTGCCAGCGC
>CANGGC010000423.1 GCA_947453125.1 Planctomycetaceae bacterium
GAGGTGGTGCGCGTGGTGTGAGGCTCGTGGTGCGGAGAGTCCAGCGGCCCCGACAGGGGGGCCATCGAGCCCCACAAGGCGGCTGGCCCCGCGGATTCCCGACGGGAGGCGAAGTTCCCCTGCCACGGTAGCCTTCCTGGGGTACACTGAGGCGGCGTCGTACGACACGGGCCGATCCCCTGGACTCCCGACCGAACTGAACATGATCGAGTGGTTCGAGCAGGGTTCCTACCTCGGCATCGTGCTCTTTTTGACCCTCACGGGGATCGGGCTCCCGGTGCCGGAGGAGGTGCCGATCGTCGCCGCTGGCGTGGCCAGCCGGGCAGGGGCGCTGCAGTGGTATTACGCCCTCCCCGCCTGTCTCCTCGGCGCGGTGCTCGGCGACAGTCTCATGTACGCCGTGGGGCGGTTTTTCGGCGCCAAGATCCTCCGTGATCATCCCTGGTGGTCGGGGTTTCTCACCCCCGAGCGCGAGAAGACGATCGAGGACCTCATCAACCGGCACGGCATCAAGGCCTTTTTTGTCGCCCGGTTCCTCGTCGGTCTGCGGAGCCCCTTCTACCTCACCGCCGGCATGCTCAAGGTGAAGTACCGCTGGTTCCTCCTCGCCGATCTCCTCTGCGCTTCGGTGGTCATCGGCGGTTTCTTTGGCCTCTCCTACTACTTCGGCGAAAGCATCAGTGGCCTGATTCGCTCTGCCGAACGGGGGCTGACGCTCGCGGCGATCTCGCTGGCGTTCCTGGCAGTGGTGGCGTTCTTCTGGTTTCGCAAGCGGCGGATGCAGATGCTCGACCGCGACCCCGAAGCGCTGTTCGAGAACAAGGAGCTGATCTTCGGACCCGCCGCCGACCGGATCGTCGATGCGGTCGGGATCGGTGACGGCCATGGCACGCACGCCGAATCGGCGCCCGGCGACCATCCCAGCAGTCGCGACTGACGGTGGAACGGGTGACGCCGATTCTGCCGGTTCGCGGTGGAAAAATGTGCCTTTTCGGCAAGCTTGTCGACCTCGGGCGACTTTGACGTCGCCAATCGGCGACCTAGGTACCTGTGGAGCCATTTCCGTCCACAGGGTTCACCATGCGCGCCGACCTCTCTCCGCTCTCCCCTCTCCCTCCCCTCTCCCCATCCGAGTCCTTCCCGCTGGCATCCGGCGGGAGGGGCGTCCGGACCACGCGTGGCGGGGAGCGGAGCGGGCATCGGGGGCGGATCGTCGTCATCGATGCCGACCGCCGGGCCGCGTCGGGAACGGCTGCCTGGCTCTGCAGCCAGGGATGGCACGCCAGTGCCGCGGGGAGCGTCGAGGAGGCTCGGGGCCTCGTTGCCCGCGGCCGGTGTGACGCCTGGGTCGTCGTCGGCATGGCGGCCGCCCGGGGCGCCTTGGCGGTTCGCCAGGGGCTCCCCCCACGCCACGCCGGCACGGCGTTGGTCGCGATTCTCCCCCCTCAGGCGGACGCCTCCGGTTGGGATGTCGCCCTCGGCTTTCCGGCAGCAGACGACCTGCTCCTCGATGCCCTCGCCCGGGCCTGTCGGGCCCCGGGGTTCGAGGCCGTTGCGGTTTCGGCTCAGCCCCCGATTTCGGCCCCCGACGCGTCTCCGGCTGCAATCCTCGGTGCTGACGTGTCGATCCGTCGGGTGCTCGACGTCGCCCGCCGGGTTGCCGACACGGGGGTCACGATTCTCGTCACCGGCGAAAGCGGGACGGGGAAGTCACTCCTCGCCCGGGAGATCCATGCCATCAGCCAGCGCCGCACCGGGCGCTTCGTCGAGGTCGCCTGCGGCAGCCTCCCGGAATCGCTCCTCGAGAGCGAGCTCTTCGGCCATGTTGCCGGGGCGTTTACGGGGGCGACGGTCGATCGTGAGGGACGCTTCGCCCAGGCCGACGGAGGCACGATCTTCCTCGACGAGATCGCGACCGCCACGCCGGGATTGCAGGTGAAACTCCTCCGTGTCCTGCAGAACCTCGAGTTTGAACCGGTGGGGGGAGGAGCGACGCGGAAGGTCGATACCCGCCTCATCCTTGCCACGCACGAAGACCTCTCAGCGCTGGTGGCGGCGGGGCGGTTCCGCGCCGACCTCTTCTGGCGGATCAACGTCGTGACGATCGAGATGCCGGCGCTCCGCAACCGTCGCTCCGACATTCCCCTCCTCGCCGGCCACTTCCTCGCCCGCGCCGCCGCCCGCGCCGGCAGGCCCGTCGACGGCTTCACCCCCGCGGCGCTGGCGGCCCTGGTCGCCCACGACTGGCCGGGCAACGTCCGCGAACTCGAGCATGCGGTGGAGCGGGGGGTGTATCTCGGCACGTCGAGCGCCGTCGATGTCGGCGACCTGCCTCCGGCCGTGGTGGCGGCGGGCGCGATCCGCCCGGAGCCGCGCGGCGAAGGAGCGCTGCGGCAGTCGCTGGCGTTGCCGGAGCGGCAGCTGATCCTCGAGGCCCTCGAACGCCACGCCTGGAGGCGGGACGTGGCGGCGCGGGCGCTGGGCATCAACCGGACGACGCTCTACAAGAAGGCGAAGCGACTCGGCCTCGACCTCTCCACGCTCCCTGCGGGGGGGTGACCTCAGCCGATGGCGGGAACCCATCCCGAGGCGAGGGACCACGTGAGGAGGGCTGACAGGAGCAACCGGTAGACGATGAACGGCCAGAGCGTGTGGCGGCCGAGCATCACAAGGAGCCAGCGGATCGCCACGTAGCCGACAATCGCCGCGGCGGCCGTGCCGGCTGCCGCCATCGTGATCGCCTCAGCGGAGCCGAAGATTTCGGCTCGTTCCTGCCAGGCTTCGAGGAGGCCGGCGGCCGCCACGGCAGGGAGAGAGAGGAGGAAGGAGAACCGAGCGGCGGTCTGCCGATCGAGCCCGCCGAACATGCCGGACGAGATCGTCACGCCGCTCCGCGACGTGCCCGGCACGAGCGCCAGCACCTGCGCGAGCCCCATCCCCAGCCCATCGGAAAGCCCGATGCCGTCGAGCCCCTGTCGCCCCGTCGAGCCCCGCCGGCTCCGCCACCGCACGACCAATTCCGCCACGGCCATGAGAACGGTTGCCGCCACCAGGGCACCGATTACCACCTCCAGCCGCCGCGCTTCCCCCTTGATGAGTTTCCGGAGGGCAAAGCCGACAACCACGATCGGGAGTGTGCCGAGGAGGATGAGAAATGAGACCCTCGATTCCGGGCTCCCCCAAGGGCGCCGGCTCGCGACTCCAACGAGGAATCCCCGCAAGAGGGCCACGATGTCGTGCCACATCGCCACGCACACCGCCAGGAGCGTGCCGCACTGGATGACGGCCGAATAGGCCGCGCCGGGGTCGTTCCAGCCGAGCAGCGCCGGGACGATGCGGAGATGGGCCGTACTCGACACCGGGAGGAACTCGGTGAGTCCTTGTACGATGCCGAGGGTGATCGCTTCGACGAGGGTCATGAAACAGGTGTTCTGGCGGGGGAAAGCACGACGGGGCGGGGATCGGGACGGGCTTGGAACAGGGCCACGGATGGCTTTTTCCGATTGGCCGCAGGTTCCCGCTTCAAAATAGCAGCCCTGTCGGGCATAATCGCCCCCTTCGCCGGTTGTGGGCGTGACAGCCCCGATTGAAAAGTCGGGGGCTCGCGCCGCCTGCTCCGCCCCGAACACCCGTTTCAAACACCCGGTCTATCGCCGCGCACCGGCGCGGTGAGCCA
>CANGGC010000424.1 GCA_947453125.1 Planctomycetaceae bacterium
TCAAAGGCGATCCCTGGGGCACCGAGGCAGGGGGGATTCCAGGCGGGGGATCGAGTCCACCTGCTGACGGCGGTGGGAGGCTTGCTAGACTGCGTTCTCGGCAGGGGCGTCGGCAGGCTCGGGCGACGCCTGCTCGGGGCCGTTGGCGAACGGCGGCCGTTTGGATGGGTGGCAGAGCGGTTGAATGCACCGGTCTTGAAAACCGGCAACGGCGAAAGTCGTTCGTGGGTTCAAATCCCACCCCATCCGCTTATAGGTTTCAGGGAGAAAACGCAGCGAGCCTCCGAGAGAGGCGGCCCGGATCGCCGTTCTGAATACCGGTGGATGAAGAGGGGCTGCGATCTGCGAGCGAGGTCCGGCCGGCCCTGGAATCCAGCGGCTCCCGGGGGCCGCCTGAGGTCCGAGCGGGTGAGGGGAGCTCCTTCCGAAATCGGGAGAGGCCGCCCAGTGAGCCGCCTGAATCAGGATTTCCAAGGCAGGCCAGTCCTGTCACTCGCCCGCCCACTTGAACATCGTGTCAAGCAGGTCGGCCTGCTGGAGCGATGACACGTGTCCGTCACAGTACAGGGCCATGAACACGCCTTGGTGGCGTCGAACGGGATAGTGGGTCGAGTCGGAGTCCAGCACGAAGCTTCCGTCCAGCTGCTTCCACGGGCCTCTCGGTGCAGCGATCTTCGAGTTGGCACAACCCGGGGTGCGGCCATGGTCCCACACGATGATGACCTTGGTCGTGCCGTTCCCCGCAGAGATGTCGGGAAGTTTCCGGCCGTTTGGCCCGTTGGTTACGTAGTTCATCCCATAGCTGCACTGAAACTTAAGGCCGTACGTGGCGCTCGCACGATCGATGTCGAACCCTTGCGGACACGAGAAGATCGCCGGATTTTGCTCGACGTACGGCCAAAGTATTCCGCGTTGGTAGCCGTCGTCGATGGACTTGCAGACGTTCGATCCCGGGCGATTGTCGTATGGTGCCCACCACTCCTCGTTCGGACCGGTGTAGGCCGTCGCACTGGTGAGCGAGTTGCAGTCGATGTCGGGCTTATGGCCAGTCAGAGGATCGGTGGCATTCGTCAGGTCGGGGCACCGCCTATATCGCGGCAACTTTCCCTTCGCCTCGTGGTAGGCGTGAACCGCGATGCCGATCTGCTTCAGATTGCTCGTGCATTGCGTCCGTGCAGCGGCCGCACGAGCAGACTGGATCGCTGGCAGGAGCAGCGCCGCCAAAGCCCCGATGATGGCGATCACCACCAGCAGCTCGACGAGAGTGAAGGCCGATCGGCGCGATGAACGGCTCGGTGTCATCGGCTGGGCTCTTGCCTGCTCGGTCCCGTTCGGTCGCTTGGCGGACTTCTCAGAGGATTCTCAGGCCCGGCGTCCTCGGAATCAATCGGTCTGGGTTTCGCGGAAGCGAAAGACAAGTTGAGCGGAGACGCCGTCCCACCGCCCACCCGCGGTTGCAACGCCAAGGTGATTCCTCATAATTCAGCGCATCTTGTTTGAGTCGTTCGACACCGTCGGTCGTGGAGCTCCGCATGTTCCGTGTCCTGCTTGCCTGTGTGTGCGGGCTCTTTGCCGCGCAGTTGCGTGCCGAGATCGGTGTCATCTCGCCGGCCGATGCGCAGAAGCTTATCGCCGCCCCGGATGCCTCGAAGCGACCGATCGTGCTCGACACCCGCGGCGGCTACAAGGACTACTTCCGCGGGCACGTCCCCACCGCGCACCACATCAATTTCGATACTCTTCGGGGAACTGATCACGGCGTGCCCGTCCAGTACCTCCCCGACGATCTGACGCGGGCCCTATTGCTACGCGCTGGCGTCGATCGCGACCGGACGCATCTCATCTACGCGACGGGCGAGCAGTTGCCGAACGACGAGATCTTGAGCGCCAGCATGGTGGCCTACGTCCTCGAGAAGTTTGGGGTCAAGGACATCCGCATCGTCGATGGTGGGCTCCCGGCCTGGAAGGCGGCCGGCTTCGAGACGACGCAGGAGTACTTCGGAAATCCGTCAGGGACACTGCCGGAGCAGAGCGACTTTGGCGTCGGGATCGCGGTCGATGAGTTGCTCGCGGCCAAGGATCGCCCCGGCACCGTGCTCGTCGACGCTCGCCCCCGCAACGAGTATCTCGGCGACGACGACGTCTGGCTTCGTAAGGGACACATTCCGGGAGCCATCAGCTTCCACTGGGCCCGACTGATGACCCCGGACAACACCCACAAGTTCAGGCCGTTCACCGAGGTGAAGAAGGACCTCGAAGCGGCCGGCCTGACGCCCGACAAGACGATCATCGTCTACTGCGGCACGTCGCGCGAGGGGAGCTTGCTCCGCTTCTACCTGCGACACGTCGCCGGCTACCCCAACGTCCGGCTCTACGAAGGCTCGTGGAAAGAGTACGCCTCCCTCCGCCAATATCCCGCGGAACGAACGGACCGCTCCAAGCCGTGAAAATGCTCCTTTTCATCGTCACCGCCGCGGTGGTGTTCGTCGCCGCGACCAACGGCGCCAATGCCAACTTCAAGGGCGTGGCGTCGCTCTACGGCAGCAGCACCACATCGCTTCGGACGGCCCTGTGGTGGGGAACGGCGACGACCTTCTGCGGCTCTCTCGCGGCAGCGGTGTTGGCATCAGGGCTGCTCAAACAGTTCAGCGGCCGGGGGCTCGTCACCGATGCGCTGGCGGCCACCCCACTCTTCGTGGCGGCCGTCGGAATCGGCGCCGCGAGTACGAGCCTTCTGGCGACCCGGTACGGCTTCCCCGTCTCCACGACCCACTCGCTGGTCGGGGCACTCGTGGGGGCGGGGTTCGCTGGGGGCGGTGGCGTCCAGTGGGCTGCGCTCGGCAAGAATTTCGTGATGCCGCTCATCGTGAGCCCGCTTCTGGCGGCCCTCGTTGCCGCGGTGCTCTACCCGCTGCTGAAAGCGCTGCACCTGGCACCGGCACACCGTACCGTAGCCCTGGACGCCGCGCACTTCGCGAGCACTGGCGGGGCTAGCTTTGCCCGAGGGCTCAATGATGCCCCGAAGATGGCCGCGCTGCTCATGGCCGTCCCCGACGCCGATCCCACCGTCGCAATCTTCACGGTGGCCCTAGCCATGGCGGTTGGTGGCCTGGCGGGCGGCCGACGCGTCGCGGAGACCCTTGGGAAACAGGTCACCGACATGGATCCTGGGCAGGGCTTCGCTGTGAGTCTGGCGACGGCGGGGCTCGTGACGACTGCGAGCCTCCACAGCCTCCCGGTGAGCACCACGCACGTCAGTGTCGGTGCTCTCGTGGGCCTCGGATCGACAACGCGGCAGGCGCACTGGAGGAAGATCGTCGAGATCTTCTTCGCCTGGGTGACCACGGTTCCTTGCGGTGCCATCCTCGCGGCGGCCGCATGGTGGGCGCTGAGTACCGTAGCGGGCTGAGGCACCAGGCGACCGCAATCGCTTTCCGCCGTGGCGGGGATGACGGAAGGGGCAGGGCCCCTGCTGCAGGACTCACCGGGGTTCCTCACCATTTCGAGTCATTTTGGGACAGGCCGGTCGCGACTTGTCGCTGACTTGTCTGGTGAGTGGTCTCGATTTGTCTCGTTGTGTCTCGGTTTGTCTCGATTTCCCGTCTTGGGCCAGGCCCCGGTTGGCTCCTCGAGGACGGCCTGAGACGCGTTTCGGCCTTGTTTTCA
>CANGGC010000425.1 GCA_947453125.1 Planctomycetaceae bacterium
CGAGCACGGCGGCGAGCAACACGAGCACCGGTCGCACGAAGCTTCGTTCCAGCATGTCGGCTCCACCTCCGTGGGATCCCACGTGCCGTTCCTTCGGCACGCGATCGCTCTTTTCCGCCCGGCTTCCATCGCGGGGGGCGGACACTAGCGAACCGCCGCGACGTGGAACCAGCCCGCTTTCCCCTGCTGTTCAGCGGGAAAAACGGTCTTGCGGCGACGAAGCTCCGGCGGGGGGGCGCCGCGGAGAGGCCCTGTGGAGAATGCCAGGCCCGGTCAGCCGGCCGGCCGGACCGTCGACCCGGACGCATCACGGGGCGTCTGCCGGCGGCTGCTCTCTGCGGACCGGGGGGCCGGCCCGAGCCGCGTCACGGTCTCCCCTGTCACCGATCGCCCGGGGGGCGTGCGCCCTAGAGCGGAAGTTCTCCTGAACCAGCGCCGCGACTCCCGCGGCATCCAGGCCGCCACCGTCGCGGCGCCGACGACCACGGCCAGCCAGCCCGGCCAGACCGGATCGAGGGTCGCGATCCACAAGGCCCCCAAGCCGATCACGAACAGTGGCACCACCCACCAGGGGCCGAGGACGGCAGAGACCAGCCGCGACACGATGCGCGTCCGCCGCCGGGCCTCGAGGAGGGCGACGACGCCCAGGAGCATCACGGCGGTCGCCAGTAATCGTCCCGGCATCGAGGCATCGGCGCGGCGGGCGACGATCAGCCGGAGGCTGGGGAGGTCGCGGGCCTGGAGAAGGCGGAGCGGTGGGGCCCAGGCGGCGGCGGCGCGGCTGTCGCGCATCCCGACGTGCGACCAGGCCGCCGGGAGCGGCAACACCGCCTCCCGACGCCGCTGCCTTAAGAATTCGTCGAGCCGCCGGGCGTCGTCCGGTGCAGCCCGGGCAATCGCCCGCTCAAACTCGGCAGCCAGGGCCTCGATGGCCGCGTGGCGCGCCGCCGTCATCGCAGCCTCATCGACGGCGACGGTCGGCGGGAGCGGTCGGGCCACGCTCCCCTCGGGAAGCTCGACCACCCACGCCGATCGGAGGCAGGAGAGACCGACGATGCTCGGCTCGGGGATCTCGAGGACGCCGTCGACCGACAGGCCGTCGCTGACATCACCGGCATAGATCGCGACGATCGACCGCGGCCAACCGACGTCGAGCAGCCGCAATTCCCAGGCGTTCTCGGCGATGCTCGTCCGGGCTGGCACGGCGTCATTGGCGATCCTCCCGTCGACGAACACATCGAACATCCGCATCCCCGCCGGAATCCGGATCCGAATGATGGGGTCGGCAGCGACGATGTCGAACCTCGACACCCCCCAGGCGCGTCCCCGGGCATCGACGGCCAGATGGGTCTCGGCAAACTCCACCCGCGGCCCGCTCTCTCCGGCTGCTGAAACAGGATCGCGGGCGGCTGGGCTCGCCACCGCGTCGGCAGGCTCAGGTGCAGGCGCAGGCTCGGGTGCGCTCGGCGCGCTCGCGTCGGGCCCGGAATCGAGAATGCGGTAGGGAGGGGGAGCGGCGTCGGCGGCGACCTCGTACGACCCACTCGACGCGGAGCCCTCGCGCGGCGGCGTCTCGCTCCCGGTCGCCCCCTCACCGATCACGGCTACGCTTCCCTCGTGCATCCGCCAGGTGACGGTGAGCGGACCACCGGGCTCGAGGGCCGCCCGGACCAGCGGCAGGGTGCCGGAGGCGGCCGGGGGGCCGTGGAGGTGAACGGCCACCTCGAGCATGAACGCACCGGGGCGCGGGCGCTGCACGACGACGAGGATCCGCCGCGGGCCATCGCGGCGCCAACGCACACCGATCTGACCATTCTCGGACGGAGGATTCCCGGCGGTGGTGTCGTCACGGAGCGTCACCCGCTCGACGTCGCAATGCTCCGGGACCTCGACCGGGATCGCCACCAGGGGCGTGCTGCCGGCATCGATGCGGGCCTCGAGACGGAGCCGAACCGCCTCCGCCGCGAACTCGACCTCCATCCGCTGGTTGCCACGCGGCGGTTGGCGGCGCCGTTCGACGGAGACGCGCGCCGGCAAGGTCGCCATCGGGCGGGGGCGCGTCAGGCCTCCCGTCGTTGCCGCTTCGAACTCGCCCTGTCGGACCCCGCGACCACTCTCGCTTCGCCACACCATCCCGCCGGTCGGCCCACTCCCTGCCCGGGGAGGAAGGAGCGTGGCATCCTCGGGGAGCGTCGCCTTGACGATCAGCTCGGCAGACGGCTCGAGATGCGTCGTGCGGGCGTCGCTGGCCACCGACTCCAGCCACGCCGACGGGAGATCGAAGACGCCGACCGGATCGACCAGCGGCATCAGGAAGGTGGCCGCGAAGGCGATCCGCCCCCGGCGGGGATTGGCCACTTCGACGAGAAACCTTCCCCCGCCGAGCGACGAGGCCGTGAATCCCGGCTCGGTGATCACCGGTGCCCCGAGGCGGGGATCGGCCCTGACGATCGCCCCACGGACGATCTGATCACCGGGGTCGAGCGTGTAGGTGGCCGTCAGCCGGCAGCCTCCGTCGTCCCAGAAGAGGTCGTTGCGACTCTCGGCCGCGGGGATCGTGTCGACGATCCGCGTGGCCCCGTCGCTCGCCCAGGCGAGGCGCACCTCCGTCGCGCGACTGACATCGAATCCGCCCCCCGCCCACTGGCTCTCCTCGACATGCCGGACACGACGCGGCGAGCCGTCCGGCCCCACCGTTTCGACCTGGAGCACCGCCGCATCCCCGTGGCCGACCGGGAGCGGTCCTTCGACGACCAACTCGGCTGTCGGAGCGAAAGGGATTGAGACCGTCGCCCGGTCGACTTCGCCGATGTGGGTGGGACGGACGAGCACACCGGCCTCGAGCCGATGCCGGCCGGCGCTGGCAAAGCCGACACGCAGCAACCGCCCGTCGCTATCGGCCGTCGGGGCAACCTGCTCACCATCGACGCGTGGCCCCGTCGGATCCCAACTCGCCTCCCCCTCCTGCCGCATCGTGATCAGCGCGCCGGCGTCGGCATCGAGATCGACCGACAGCTTCCAAGCCCCCTCCGCCCCCGGCAAGGCCCGCAGCCGGACGGCGTGGATCCGCACCCCATCAGCGGCCCTCCGGCCGAGAGCGGCGGAGAGGGCGCGATAGAGCGGCTCGGGGACGAGCGCCGTCTCGCCGCGCTCCTCACCGCCGTCAGCCGCCCCGTCCCCGCCACGGAGGCCGGGCACGATGAACACCGGGAGTGATTCCACGGCTTCGGCCTGCTCGGGAACCGTGGGTGCCGACGGGACGACCGGAGGGGGCTGCTGCGCCGTGGCGGAGGCCGGCCCGAGCATGATCATCGCCACGATGACCGGGAGCGATTGGAGCGTGGTCCGCCACCGCGCCGTAGCCCAACGGAGGAGCGCCGCCACCGCCAACCCCCCCCGGCCGGCGCGGGCCAGGCCGTCGAGCGGCAACGGCACCCACAGCGCTCCGACGGCGAGGGCGACCGCGACCAGCAACCGCGTCACCCGACTGGCAGTGAGAAATCCGAGGGTCGCGAAGGCGAGGCAGACGAGGAGCACGCCCCCCCACAGCCAGCGGGAGTGGATCAAACGCACGCTCATCGCCTGCCCGCGACCGGCACGCTGCACGAGGATCCTTTCCCGGAATCCGGCATCGATCGTCCCCTGCCGCGACC
>CANGGC010000426.1 GCA_947453125.1 Planctomycetaceae bacterium
CCGGCTCCTGGGTCGCAGCCAGCGATTCGAATGCCGCCAATGCCTCGTCGTCTCTTCCGGCCTGAGCGTGGGCTGTGGCGAGCGCGACCCGGGCTTGATAAGAGTTTGGTTCATCGGCCAGCACCCGTCGGCTCGCTTCAAGAAGTTCATCGGCCTGGCCGAGCGCCTGGTGGCAGATCGCCAGAGCGAGGTCGACGGCATGGGTGAGTTGTGGGGAACTCGCAACGTTCGGTCGGAGCGACTTCAGCTTCTCCAATGCAGGAAGCCATTGCCGGCGCTCCATGAAAAGGCGTGCATCGGCCCACGTGACGACGGGGTTGTCATCCCCCTCCATGTCGCGTAGCGCATCGACATGCGGTACGGTCTCCTCGCCGCGTTCGAGATCGAACAGCAGATCAATGATGCGACCGCGAATGCTCGAGTTGTCGGGCAGGATCTCAACGCCTTTGACCAGGACATCGAGCGACGCCAGAGGCTCCCCCATCGCCCTGGCCAGGTCGGCATTTCCGAGGATCACGCGGGCGTCATCGGCGTAAGGAGCCAGTCCTTCCTGCATCACCTTCGTGGCTCGTGCGTAGTCCTTGGTCCGCATCGCGATCTCGAACTCTGCAAACAGCACCTGCGGGGAATCGGGGGCAAGTTGGGCAGCCCGCCCGATCTCGATGCCGGCGGCGGCGAGATCGTTGTGGAAAAAACTCCACGACGCCATCGACAACCAGGCGTTGCTGTCGGTGGGATAGACTTCCGGCAGCCGACGCATGACCCGCGAGGCGGTGGTGGTGTCGCTGTAGCGTCGCTCGAGGATCTCGGCGATGAGGAGGTAGGCATCGGCACAGTCGGGCAGAGGTTCCCAGGAGGTGTCGAACGACTTTGTGCCGAGGTCGAAGCCGATCAGTTTCGAAGCGACTTCCGCCGCCTCGTCATATCGCCCCATGCCCGCGCAGGACGTGGCGTAACGGAGGTTGATGATGTGGTCGGGGGTTGGGGGCTTCGCTTTTTTCTCCCCCTCCGAGATGGCCTCTTCCTTGGCCTCCGAGGCGACCGGATTCGTCAGGCGATGATCGCGGATGAGACCGAAATGCTGGCGTGATTCGGTGTAATTTCCCGTTCGGTAGAGGAATCCGGCGAGTTGCTCGCGGAGATCGTCGTCGTCGGGGTTCATCCGGACGGCCGTTTCCAGGGCGTCGTAGGCTTGGGCGTAGCTCGCCTTCGAGGCCCGCGTTGTCCCCACCTTCCGGAGCATGAGTTTGGCGAACTCGGCCCGCGCCTCTTTGTCGTCGTCACGCAACCCCATGTAGCGGACGTAGAGCCCGACGGCTTCCTCCGATCGGCCCTCCTCGGCGCGCTCGCGGGCGAGGACGAGGAGATTGTCGGCGTTGCGATAGACCTGGAACTCGTGGATCGCATACACGCCCCCCATGCCGCCGACGGCGAGGACGGCGAGGACGATGAGGAGTTTGAGGTTGACCGATTGCATGGTGCTTCACTCTCCGCGTTGTGGACGGAGCCTTCTCGTCGCCATCTTATCCGTTGAGGCAAATTGGGGGGAAGGAGCCGGTCGTCGGGAATCCTTAGAAGTCCGATCAAAGAAGCGGGAGGGATTGGGACGAATATTCCTGGTGAGCCGAGATTGTCGGTCGCAAGGCCGACGGTCCCGCAAACACCACGGTCGATCCACCGCGAGGCCAAGCATGATCACCCCATCCTCCCGCACTTTTTCCCTGCCGTCACGGCCGCGGGCGATCCTCGCGGGGCTCATGGTGGCTGCCACGGTTGTTGCCGGTGGAGGCCCGGAGTCGTTTGCCCAGCAGTCCGCCCCGGGAACCTCGCCCCGGCGGGCCGAATCGTCCGCCCGAGCTTCAAAGCAGGGCCAACGGGCCGCTGTCACGGCATCGAACGCCGCTGCAAAACGTGGGGCACAGGGGGGAGCGAGCGGGGCTGCGACGACGGCGGCGCGGGGCCGTGCGCCAGCCGCCGCCCGTGCCACCGCATCTGGGGTGCGCCAGACGAGCGCCACGGTCATCGGGGACGGCGGCGTGGTGCTGGCCGGAGGAGTCGTGGCAAGCGCCGATTGTCGCCAATGCGGCCGGCAGGACTGCGGAAAATGTCGGCCGGCGGCCGACCGTCTCGGTCTCCACTGCAACGGCCTCTGTGAGCAGGGAGGGTGCCCCGCTCACTGCCCGGTGCGGCCCGATCAATTCGGCTACTACGCGACCCGCTGGCGATCCTGGCCGGGGCAGGGGGTGAAACAGGTCGGACATTTTGACCCGGCCACGACGCCCGTGGTGCCGCCTCGGTCCGAAGTGCCCAGCATGGCGGACGAACTCGCCCTTCCCAGCCAACGCGACGAGGCCGCGCCCGACCAGGAAGAGGACGAGGAAGAGGAAGAGGAAGCGATGGCCGACGCCGAGGACGATGCCGCAGGCAAGGACGATGCAGCCGCTGGTGACGCCAAGCCTGCCGAAGGGGCCGAGGGTGCCTCCGGTTCGGAGGGCGGGCTCCCTGACGGCGCTCCATCGGCCCCGAGTGCTTCCGGATCGGAGGACGTTGAAGAGAAGTCAGGGGACAAGGCCGCCACGCCAGCCAAGGCCAGCGGCCCTCTCGACGGCCTCCTCGAGACGTCGGGGGCAGAGTCGCCTCGTCCCGCCGGGGCCCTCACCGACGGTGCCTGGTCGAACTGGTCACGCTCCTCCATGGCGGAGCGTAAGCAGGCCCCAGCGGGAAGCGTCGTGCGGACGAGCGGGCCGGCCTCTACGACAGAGGTGGAGGGATCCTCTGACGATCGCCGCGATGGCTCGAAGCTCCGCTCCCCGGCCCAGCGGATGGTGGAGGGAAGCGAGCGGGCCGTCGGGCGTTGGCGTGCCAAGGCTGCCGCTCCGGCGGAGACCTCGGTCGAAGCTGCGGCCAATCCGCTCCGTGGCGTGACCGCGCAGCCGGGGAATCCTCTCCGCTGAAGTTCCACGGACAGCCAGGCCGCCGGCTACCGTTCAGTGCGAGAGGCGGGACTCGAACCCGCACGCCTTGCGGCACTGGATCCTAAGTCCAGCGCGTCTGCCAATTCCGCCACTCTCGCCTACTGCGAGTGTAAGTGGTCCGCGGAAAAAGCCATGCATGGCCACTCGGCTGCAGGGAGACAGCCGGGGGACTGGATCGGCTCAGCCCCCTGCAGCCCCCCAAAAAAGCGAATTCGGTCCGCGGCTGCCCCTGCCAGCGTCGGGTCGCGCCGTCGGCCTTCCGTCACTGCCCCTGCCCGCCCGGCACGGCGGGGCCTGGAACGGCTTCGAGTGACGTCGGGGGAGCGTCTCGCAGGAACCGTTCGAGGTTGCCCTGGCCCGACGGCGAGCGCGGGGGCCAGGTAGCCATCAGGACATCCTGGATCGTGCCCGGCTGGGGGGCCGCAATCATCCGTGCTCCGTGGATTTCCAGGGAGACGACTCGGTGTTCGGGGGCGTGATTGGAGTTCCATTCTCGAGCCAGCGCCCTGGCGATGTCCGCAGCGAAAGCGCGGTACTCAGGTTTGGGAAGTTCCCAGAAGAGTTTCTGCCGCCGCTGGTTTCCGATCGCGTGGAAGCCGCCAGCGGGGAGCACCGGCTCCACGGGACGGCCCTGACGGAGGAGGTCGACGATCTCCCCGTTGGCCAATTCGGC
>CANGGC010000427.1 GCA_947453125.1 Planctomycetaceae bacterium
CGATCGAGGCCATCGCCGGCGGGCTCGCCGGTCGTCGTGCTCGTCCCGCTCACGCCGATCTGGTCCCAGAAGCTCCCGGGGAGGAGGGCGGCCGAGGCGGCGATCCCCACCCAGGGGAACAGGCAGACATCCATCGTCACCGCGATCGCCAGATGGAACAGCACGAACGTTCCGACCAAGGGAAGACGCAACTGCGGAAGGAGGAGCAGCGGTGGGCCGAGGAGTTCGACCACGAGCGTCGCCCACGTCAGCAAGCGCCCGCCCCATCCCCAATCCGCGATGGAGTTGCCAAGCGGGGTGCCATGGTCATGGACCGACAACGCGTATCCGACGGCCTCTCCCGACCACCAGACGCCGTTGCATTTCGCCAGTCCAGCTGAGAGGTAGACCGCCGCCACCTGGAGCGTCAGGGCAAAGGCCGCGATCCCCCCGCACAACCGGTTTCCCTGGGGAGAGCGAGGTTTAAGCGGGAGAAACTGCCCCCAGAAGAGGAGGGTGGCGAGAAAGACGTCGCCGGCATTCGTCACGGGCGCCGTGCGGCGGACGAGGCTCACCACCACCACCCAGGCGGCCGTCGTCGTCAGCGGGAGGCCGAGCCCGGCCGCGAGGAGCAGGCCGCAGAGCCCTTCGGCAACAAGCAGCCCATAGCCCCACCAGGGGGCGTCGCACCACAGCCCAATCGACCACGACCAGGGATGACCGACAAACGGACGGACGAGATCGGGGGGAAGCATCCCATCGGGAGCGAGCGTCAGGGGGGCATCGGGAACGCGGCACAGGGCGTCGGCGATGAGAATCGAGCCGAGGAGCAGGCGAAACAGCGCGAGGCTGCGGAGATCGAGTGTGAACGCACTGCGGAGGAACGCAGCCGGGCCGCTGCGGGCCGTGGGGCCATGGCCGCTCCGGGTGGCTGCGTCGG
This sequence comes from Planctomycetaceae bacterium, assembly GCA_947453125.1. Lineage (GTDB taxonomy): Bacteria > Planctomycetota > Planctomycetia > Pirellulales > UBA1268 > QWOP01. The sequence goes on from CANGGC010000427.1 coordinate 920, forward strand.
GGGGGCGGGCGGTCGTCATGGGGGCCTCACGCGGGCATGGGACAGGAGTGGGGCAGCCGTGGCGCGGCGGTCCCTTGGGGGTGGGGCATTCAAGAGTGTTTCTTGAAGGAACCGGTCACCACAACTACAACAACGACCCATTCCGCCCCGTCCGATTCCTGTCAGCCGTATCCGTATTGGAGTCCGAGCCGATGACGACGCACGTTCCGCTGGTGGTGCTCGGGGGTGGGCCGGGTGGGTATGCCGCGGCATTTCTGGCGGCCGATCTCGGCATGGAGGTGGCGCTGGTCGAGCGTGAGGAGCGGCTCGGAGGCACCTGCCTGCTGCGGGGATGCATCCCTTCCAAGGCCCTGCTCCATGTCGGCAGGGTGCTGGCGGAAGCCAGGGAGATGGAGGCCTGGGGGATCGATCTCGGCAAGCCGAAGATCAAGCTCGATGCCCTCCGGGCCCGCAAAGACAAGGTGATCTCGACGCTCACCGGTGGGCTCGGTCAGCTCGCCAAGCGACGCAACGTCCGCATTATCCAGGGGGACGCGAGGTTCACCGCCTCCGGGACGCTCGAGGTTGTCGGCGTCGACGGGAGCCAGACGGTGACCTTCGATCACTGCATCCTGGCGAGCGGGTCGCGGCCGGCTCGGATTCCGGCCTTCGACCTCCCCACCCCCCGGGTGATGGATTCGACTTCGGCGCTCGAGCTCCAGGAGATCCCCGATTCACTGCTCGTCATCGGAGGTGGGTACATCGGGCTCGAAATGGGCACCGTGTATGCCGAGCTCGGATCGAAGGTCTCGGTCGTCGAACTCACTGACACGCTTCTGCCAGGCGCCGATCGTGATCTCGTCAAGCCGCTCCAGGCTCGGCTCGAAAAGCTCTTCGAGGCGATCCACCTGAAGACGAAGGTGGCCGGCTTGGAGGAGAAGAAGAAGGGGATCTTGGTGCGGTTTGAGGGGCCGGAAGGGCCTTTTGAGAAGGAGTTTTCCCGCGTCCTCGTCGCGGTCGGCCGGCGACCGAACTCCGACGGGATCGGGCTCGAGAACACCGCGGTGAAGATCGATGCGAAGGGGTTTGTCCAGGTCGACGGTCAGCAGCGGACCAGCGACCCGAAGATCCTCGCCATCGGCGACGTGTGCGGTGAGCCGATGCTTGCCCACCGGGCCAGCCACCAGGGGAAGGTTGCCGTCGAGGGTCTCCATGGAGAGCCCGCCCTGTTCGCGCCGCGGTGCATCCCGGCGGTGGTGTTCACCGACCCGGAGATCGCCTGGGCAGGCCTCACCGAGCAGGAAGTGAAGGCGAGCGCAAAAACGGTTGAGATCAGCCGCTATCCTTGGGCCGCCAGTGGCCGGGCCCAGGCCTTGGGGAGAACCGAGGGGATGACGAAACTGCTCGTCGACCCGGAGACCGACACCGTCCTCGGGGTGGGCATCGTTGGCGCCGGCGCCGGCGAATTGATCGCCGAGGGGGCCCTGGCGATCGAGATGGCGGCCAGCGCCCGCGATCTGGCGGAGACGATCCACGCCCATCCCACGCTCGGCGAAACGGTTGCTTTTGCGGCCGAGAACCATTTTGGGACGGCCACCGAGATCTACCGCCCCCGCTCCTGAAGCCCCGCAATCGTCGCATGGCCCACGGAATATCCGCTGATCGGTGAGCCGATCGGACCCCGGTGGAGGGCCCGGTGCCGCGTCGAAAAGCGTTTCGAGCAACCGACTTTCGTCACGCGGCCGGCTGACGAAACGGCCTTTACGGCTGCCGGCAAGGGCGGAATAATGGGCAAAGTTCACCCAGCCCACCCGGAGTTGCCCATGGCGAGCCCCGACATCGACGAGTCTGGCACCGACCGAGATACCCAGGCTTCGCAACTCCCCCCGGGCGCCCATGCCCAGATGTCGATCGGACGGATGACGGACGCGTCTGCGGGGCAACCGGTGCCGGTCGACGGCACGTCCAGCATCGACGCCGACCCCACCGAGACGCGGGAGTGGCTCGACTCCCTCCGCTACGTCCTCAACAGCCGTGGCGAGGAACGGGCCGCCTACCTCCTCCACGCCATCGAGCAGGAGGCTTACCGCCTCGGGGTTTCGATTCCGTTCTCGGCGACGACCCCGTACATCAACACGATCCCGGTCGACAAGCAGCCGCTCTTCCCGGGGAACCGTGAGCTCGAGCGGCGGATCAAGAGCATGATCCGCTGGAACGCGATGGCGATGGTGGTCCGCGCCAACCGCGAAGACAAAAGCATCGGCGGCCACATCTCGACCTTCGCCTCCTCGGCGACGCTTGTCGAGGTGGCGATGAATCACTTCATTCGCGGCCGCGGCGACGATTTTTCCGGTGACCAAGTCTATTTCCAAGGGCATGCCTCCCCGGGGATCTACGCCCGCGCCTTCGTCGAAGGGCGGATCACCGAGAAGCAGTTGGAGAATTTCCGGCGTGAGTTGGGTGATGGCGGGGGGCTCTCCAGCTATCCCCACCCCTGGTTGATGCCGGGTTTCTGGGAGTTTCCCACGGTGTCGATGGGGCTCGGGCCGCTGATGGCGATCTATCAAGCGAGGTTCAACAAGTACCTCCAGGATCGGGGCATCAAGGACACGAGCCGTCAGACCGTCTGGTCGTTCATCGGTGACGGCGAGAGCGACGAGCCGGAGACGCTTGGCGCGATCACGCTGGCAGCCCGCGAGAAGCTCGACAACCTCGTGTTCGTCATCAACTGCAACCTCCAGCGACTCGA
>CANGGC010000428.1 GCA_947453125.1 Planctomycetaceae bacterium
CCTCGGCCTCCAGTTGCCGCCGGAGGAGTTCTTCGAGCAGCATGGCTCGCTCCTGCTCAATCTGGGCCGCGACGCCGAGGCGATCCCGCTTTTTGAGCGGAGCCTCGCCGCCCGCCCCACCGCCGCCACTCACCACCTCCTCGGCAAGGCCCTCGCCCGCACCGGCGATGTCGAAGCTGCCCGGCGCAACTGGAATGCTGCTATCGAGATCGATCCGGCCGGTGTCACGCCTCGCGAAGAGCTCGCCAATCTGGCGCTCGTGGCCGGCGATGCCACGGCGGCCCGGGAATCGATCACCCCGCTCGAACGGCTCGCCGAGCAGCGCTTCGAATCGGCCTATCTCTTCCAGCGGCTTGCCGCGCTCGAGAAAGACGACGCCACCTTCGCTACCTGGAAAAAGAAAGCGGACGAACTCCGAGACCGGCAGCAACTGATCGCCTCGCTCGAGCAGGTCATGGCCAGCTCCCCCAACTCCTATTGGGCGCAGGTCGTCAGGGCCCACAAGTTTGCGACCCTCGGCAACCCCGCCCAGGCGGCCGACATGATCAACGGCATCAAGCGCACCGATGATGAAGACCCGTTCGTGACCGAACTGCGGGAAGCGGTCCTCGGAAACGGACCGCTCCCCGCGCTCGAACGAGTGCCGGTGAAGCAGTTCTGACGGGGCTTGCGACTACTTCTTCGCTTCCATCTTCTTCCGCATCTCCTCCGGCATCCCCTGCATCGCCCTGGCCTTGGGGTCGCCCTGCGACTTGGCTTCTTCCTTCACCGGGGCCATCTCCTTGACCGAACCGCCGCAGCCAGCGGCCGCCATCATCACGACCATCAGTCCGACCAATCCAACACAGCGCACCATCAAAGCACCTCTTCGTTGAAGGAGGAAACGAGCCAATCCAAGACACACGTTCGGTCATCCGCCGCTTGGCAGCGGCGCGTCGGCCGCACCATCGGCATCGCCGGTCTGCCGGCCGAGAAACTCAATGTAGCTGCTCCACGCCTCGGCTTCCTCGGGCCGGTCGATCTTCCGGTAGAAGTCGACGACCTCTCGGAGGACCTCCGGATTATCGAGCTGCCCGAGCACGATCCGCAAGCGATCGTGGACCTTGTCGTCCATGAGCGTCTCGAGTTTGGCAGCCCGGTCGCGCATCGCCGTCGCCCCCTCGTGATTGCCGGCCCGGGCGAGGCAGTTGGCGGCCCGGTTCATCGTCCGCCAGTCGATCGGCCCGGGCCAGGCCGCCAGCGACTCCGCATACGCCGCCGCGGCGCCGGCGGGATCGTCGCGGGTATCCTGAAGAACACGGCCGCGGGCGAGGAGATAGTCGCGGCCATGGTCGCCGGCCGGCCACCGGTCAAACTCCTCACCGGCCCGGTCGATGTCCCCCAGGTCGAGGAGCACATCGAGAAGCGTGCCGCGGAAAAAAGGCTCCCAGATCCCGTCGTGGGGATCGGCCGACGGGGTCTTGTCGAGGAGGTCGAGCGCGAACGGCAGATCCCCCTGGGTGCGAAACCACCGGGCCATGGCCGCATTGCAAAGCGGTGAATCAGGCTCCGATCCGCGGAAGCGGAGGAGCCGGTTCGATTCCACGATCGTCGCGTCATCGATCGGCGAGATCCGAAATGCCATCATCCGGTCGAGTTCGGAGGTCGACGTCAGCGGATAGAACTGGCTCAGATACCAGTCACGCAGCACGATCGCCCGCTGCCCCTCCGGCCGGGCCGCGAGCACCTTCCAGAAGAACGGCTCCACCTCCTCGCTCCGCCGGGTGAGGTCGAGGAGCTTCCACACAAGATAGTTGGCGTCGCCGTCCTCGGGATCGATTGTCAGGGCCCGACGCATGGCCAGCTCCGCCACAGCGGGGCTGTAGTTGAGGAACAGATGAACCCTGGCCTCGGCGAGACGGGCTTCGACCGCCTGCGGAGCATCATCGGGGATCGCCCGCAACCGGGCCACCGCGCCGCCGATCCGCTCGTTGAGCGGCAGGGCGTCGTCCTTGACGAAGGCCTCGGCGCAGAGGAGGTTGGCTTCGGCGCTGCCGGGATGGATCCGCAGGTAGCGCTCCACCGGCGCGTGGACCTCGCTCCACAGCCCATGCTTGGCCCGGAGCCGCGCCTCACCGAGCCCCCGCTCGCTCCACAGGATCCAGGCACTGGCCAGGGCAAGCAACAGCCCGGCCCCCCACAGGGCCGCTCGCCGCAGGGGAAAACGCCGGCCAGGAGACGCCATGTCTCCGCCGCCCTCATCGCCCTCCCGAAGGATCGCTTCCGCTGACGTCACCGCCGCGAGCCTCCCGCTGATGGACCATGGGAAAAGTCATTCATGACCTTGTTCCCACACGAGACTCCCGAGAAAAAGCCGCGGCCGCCGGAGGAGTCGCCCTCCGGCGGCCGCTTGATTGCTACAGGACAAAGATCCTAGGACGGGATCAGTTGTCGTCGGAGACAGCCTCGCCGCCGGATCGGGTGCCAAGGGCCCACCAAACCTGGTTGGCAACGTTGTCGGTGTAGAAGGCGACCGAGCCGTCGGCCCGGGCCACATTCACGCCGCCGGTGTGGGCACTGGTCGCAGCCAGCACGTTCGTCCCCCACCAGTCGCTGTCGGTCGTCTGGCAACTCTTCTCATTCGGCATCATCGTGTGTGCATAAGCTGAACCGGTGGCCGCCATCGACCACGACCAGCCGCCACCACGCATGATACGGCCTCCACCACCGTCGTTGAGGCCCGTCTGGTTGAGGCAGTTGTTGCGGACGTCCGAGGTGCAGGTGCCGGCATCGGCCCAGTTGTATACCTGCGACTTCCAGAGCTTCGGATCGTTGGTGATGTTGCCGCTCCACTGCTCGATCACGAACTCGGAGTACAAGGCCGTCTTGCTCGTGCCGTCGGTGATCTGCCCCATCGTGACGGGGGCCGCACCGTAGGTCTTCTCGTAGTTACGGTACGAGGCGAGTCCGTTGCTGCGGACCTTGCCATCACGCTCTCCCTGGTAGACACCGCCACCGGTCGTGTGCTGGCTCCACGACGTGCCGTTGTTCATGGAGTAGGTGTGGTTGGCCTGACCGCCGTTGATCGAGTTCGGATTCGACGGGCAGTTGAACGCTGGGATACGGCCGCTGAGACCGGCCGAGTTGTAACCGGCCCAACCGGGGAAGTACGCGCCGGCATCCTTCGGGTTGAGGTTCCTCACGATCCCCATCTGCTCGATGAAGGGAAGGAGATAGACCTTGTCCGAAAAGTAGTACGAATCATACGGCGACGGCCCCCAGCCGACGCTCTGCGGGAACATCTGGTTGGTGTCGTGGTGGTTTTGCTGCGCGAGACCGATTTGCTTGAGGTTGTTGGTGCACTGCGAGCGGCGGGCCGACTCGCGGGCAGACTGGACGGCGGGCAGAAGCAGACCGACGAGCGTGCCGATGATGGCGATCACCACCAGCAACTCGACGAGCGTGAAGCCTTGACGGCGCACGCCAAGGGAACGATGAGACATGAAAACGCTCCTTATTGGGTCCAGAGCAGACGATTTGGAAAGATAGGTATGGACATGCAGACAGGAAAATCAAACCCCCTTCGAACATCGTCAAATCATAATTGAATCCTTTTCTCATTTGCAAGGCTCTTGCCCGGAGAACCGCCGGAA
>CANGGC010000429.1 GCA_947453125.1 Planctomycetaceae bacterium
GAGGTAGCGGAAGTCGACCGCGGCGACAAACTCCTCCGGCGACATCTCGCACACCAGCCGCCACACCGGCTTGCCGTGGACGCGGGCCCACAGATCCCAGACGGCGTTGATCACCGCCGCCGCCGCCAGATGGATCACCCCCTTCTCCGGGCCGACCCAGCGCAATTGCGAGTCGGCCGTCAGGCGGCGGTAGAGGTCGACCGGCCGCCGCATGAGGGCCTCGAGCGGCTGACCGACGAGGAGGCGCGCCAGCGAATGGATCGCAGCAACGCACAGCTCGTTGCCGCGGCCGATCGTGAACGTCATCCCGTGGCCGCACAGCCCAGCGGCGTTGGTTCGAAGGACGACGTACGCCGCCGAGTAATCCGGATCGGGGTTCATCGCGTCTGACCCGTCGAGATGCTGCGACGTGGGGAAGCGCAGGTCGTGCGTCTCGAATCCGGTGATGGTGATCGGGGCGGGCATGGTGGCCTCAGAGGCAGGGATTGCGGACACGAAGCGTTGGGAAGCGGCCGAAGTCACGGTCGGCCGACCAGAGTTCCGCGACGCCGTGCGTGAGGCAAATGGCCGCGATGCGGGCGTCGTGAACTCTCGGCCCGACGACGTCGCCGTCGGCGAGGAGCGATCGTAGCGTCTCCCAGTACCCCGGTCCTTCCGCGATCACCCGCGCCGTCGGCGATTCGAGGAGGGCGTCGACGGCGTCGCAGGCCTGCACGAGCGACAGTGGCGTGCGGAAGATCCGTGGGTTGGTCGTCACCGCCAGGAACTCGTGCACGCAGGGCCATGGCACCGCCCACGGGGCACTCCCTTCGGCGAGTTCGCGGATCCGCCCCCGGGCCTTTTCATGGGAGGCGTACTCGGAGCGGACGAAGGCCACGAGGATGTTTGTATCGACGGCGATCACGTGCCGCGCCCCTCGTAGATCGCATCGCGGATGCGCTGCCAGTCGCCGTCGGCGAACTCGGGCTGGAAGCCGCCGCCGACCGGTGCGATCTCGCGGAGGCGAAAGGCGTTCGGCCGCGGCCGCCGTTCGTCGAGGACCCGGCGGAGCCCCTCCTGGACAAGCTCCTTGAGCGTTGTCTGATCGCGGGTGGCGACCTCTCGGGCCTCCCGGAGGAGGGCATCGGCAACATCGATGGTTGTCTTCATGTTGCTCACCATACGAGGTCGGCAAGCACGGCTCAAGTGGCTGGAAAATCGAGGACGAATGCCTCCGCGGAGCGATCAAGGACCTCCCGATTGCGGCGGACCAGTTGACCCTTTTTCTCGATTTCCCTACACTGCACTACCGAACTAGTTCACTAGGCAGACGGGCCACCCTGTCCGAGGATTCCTGCCGTGCAGATCGACCCCCGCCGCCACCTGCCGATCTATCTCCAGATCGCCGAAGCGATCCGGGGGGGCGTGGCGGCCGGCACCTACCGGCCGGGGGAGGCGCTGCCGTCCCTCCGCGAACTGGCGATCACCCTCCGGGTGAATCCGAACACCGTCCAGAGGGCCTACGACGAACTCTCCCGCGAGGGGATCGTCGAAGCGCGCCGTGGCCTCGGCCTGTTCGTCGCCGAGCGGGCTCCGAGCGACGCCCGTCCCCGCGCCGTCGAGGAGGTGCGTGCCGCCCTCGAACGGGGCATCCGCATCGGCTTGGCTGCCGGCATTGCCCCCGAATCGATCGCGGCCGATTTCCGGCAGGCACTCGCCACGGCCACGCGATCGATCCCGTCCCCCGGCACCCCCGCGGCGCCCCGAAAAAACCGCCGCAGCCCGAAGGAGACCGACGCATGAACGCCACGTTCGCCCCACACGCCCAGATCGGCCCGGCCACGCCCGCCCCGGCGCATTCTCCGGCGATCTCGCTCCACGGTGTGACGAAACGCTTCGGCACGACCGTCGCTCTCGACGATGTCTCTCTTTCGATCCCCCCCGGCTCGATCTGTGGGCTCGTTGGCCCCAACGGCGCTGGCAAGACGACGCTCATCCGCCTCCTTCTCGGCCTCGAGCGGCCGACTTCGGGCACGATCCGTGTCCTCGGCCTCGATCCGCTCCGCGACGTCCTCACGCTCCGCGAGCGCATCGGCTACGTCCCCGACACCCTCCACGCCGACCGGTGGATGACCGCAGCCGAGGTGCTCCGGTTCTGCCGCGGCCTCCGTCGCCATTGGAACGACACCCTCGCCACGCGGCTCGTCGACCGGCTCGGCATCCCGCTGAAGACGCGCGTCGGGAGCCTCTCGCGCGGCACGCTCGTCAAGCTCGGCCTTGTGGCGGCAGTGGCCCCCGAGCCCGAACTGCTCCTCCTCGACGAGCCGATGGCCGGCCTTGATCCGCTCGCCCGCGAGGAAGTGGTGGAGGCGGTGATCGCCGCCGCCCCGGATCGCCCCTGGACGGTCCTCTTCTCCTCCCATTCTCTCGACGATGTCCAGCGCCTCGCCGATTCCATCGCCGTCGTCGTCGCCGGCCGGCTCGTTCACCACGGCGCCACCGACGACCTCCTCACCGCGGTGCGCCGCGTGCGAATGCGCGTCGACGACGCCCTTCCCCGTCCGCTGCCGGCAGGGATCGACGTCTATGGCTCGCAGCAATCCGGCCGCGAGTGGACGCTCGTCCTCCGCGACGGCTCAGGCGGCGCCATCGAGCGCCTCCGGGCCCTTCCAGGCGTCGAGATCCTCGGCGTCGATCCCCTCTCCCTCGAAGAGATCTTCAAGCACATGGCCCGCGGCCCGTCGGGCCGGAATGAAGAAAGGAGCCAGTCATGAACGGTTTCGATCGGCTCGTGTGGCGGGAGTGGCGCCGCAGCCGCACGATGTTCTTCGTGGCGCTCGGCATCATCGTGGCACTCCTCCTGTTGGTATTCAGCCAGCCACAGCCCCGCGAGACGGCCGGCGGCGAGATCCGCGTCGTCGGCTCGATGGCGGTCGTCGGCTACTTCGCCTCATGGATCGCCGTCCACGTCAGCGTCTTCCTGCTCCCGATGATCGCCGCCAACAGCCTCGCCGGGGAGCGGGCCGACCGGTCAGCAGAGTTCATCGCACCGCTTCCGGTGTCGCGCGCGGTCCGTCTGATGGCGAAGGTCGTGCTGCTCGCGGCGGTGGCGATCGCGCTGTGGGCCCCGATGCTTGTCGTTGCCTCGCTTCTCCGAGGTTCGCAACTCGTCAAAGCCGATGACTACCTATCCGGACTGGAACTGCTCGGCAGGATCGCCACATTCGCGATCCTGACAACGGCACTGGCGTGGCTGCTCGCCGGCTGGATCGAGAGCCCCGTGATCGCGGCGGTGATGGCGATCGCAATTCCTGTCGCTGTCCCCTGGGCCATGTTCAGTCTGCATGCCCCCTTCCTCGCCCCGGCAAGCTTCTTCGGCCTGTGGATCGATTCCGAGGGAATCCCGCAGCCCCTCACGTTCCTCGTCGCTGCGGCCTTCTTTACGGCCGGAAGCGCGTTGTACCTGCGTCGGCTCGAATGAGCCACGCTCGACGACCGGAACGAGTCAGCCCGCCGCCCAGGCGGCGTCGACCGCGGCGGTGACCTTCGAGAGCGCCTCGTCGAAGGGGCCGGGGAGGATCGCGCCGGCCGCTGCCTTGTGGCCGCCGCCGTTGAACGTGGCGGCGAGGAGATTGCAGTCGAC
>CANGGC010000430.1 GCA_947453125.1 Planctomycetaceae bacterium
CCGCGCGTGACGCGGTGATCGAGGAACAGCCCGGTGTCGAGGTAATCGGAGAGATTGACCTCGAACGACAGCCCCCCTTCCCTGACCTGGAGGAGCGCCTCGCGGCCATCGACCTTTTCGTACTGCCCACCCTCGCGCTGTCGACGTCGGATTTTCAGGAAGGTGCGGTCGTGGGGGACCCCAAGTTCCGCGGCGGCCGCCTCGATCATCCGGTCGAGCCAGACTTCATGCTCGATCTCGGTCCGGTCGTGAGGGCGTTCATACTCGGCGGCATGGAGCCAGCCGGCATACCAATCGATGACCAGCGGCACCTCGGGGATGTCACGGTCGTAGATCCGGAAGGCATCGGTGCCGATCCGCCGCGCCCATTTGGAAAGATGCTTGAAGCGTTTGGAGAGTCGCCGGCGGAAGTCGCCGATTTGGTCCTCGACGGGCCTGCCACCGCTCCGCGGCGGGCCCGCGGCTGCCCCCGCCGGCCGGAAGGACGGCGGAGCAGGGGGCGGTGGGAGGTCAGAGTCGTGGGGGCCGTTCGGTGCGTCCGGGGCATGCGGTGCCGGAGCCGGAGGCCGCTCGATCTCCGGCGGCAGGTGCTGGCGTTCACGGATCTCGACTTCGAGGAGCCGGCAGGCGATCGGGCCGTTGGGGAGATAGACGCGGTGGGTGGGGCGGAGCCCGAGATAGCCGGCCACCGGCGTATCGGGGGCGAGAATGGCCGCGTGCCATCCGCCACAGGCGCGCACGAGCCAGTCGCCGATGCGGCGGAAGAGGGCCCCGGCGCGGGGCAGCGCGAGCCGCTCGCCGTAGGGGGGATTGGTGACGACCAGACCGCTCCCAGCCGCAGGCACCGCCTGCTCGAAATGCTTCTGTTCGATCGTGAGCGCCGCCGACACACCGGCGGCCTCGGCGCACAATCCCGTCGCTTCGACGGCTTTTGGATCGAGATCGCTCGCCTGGAAGCTGCCGGGGGGCACGATGACGCGGGCCTCGAGTTCCTCGACGAGCCGGCTGGCAAGGTCGCGGTCGCAATCGCGGAATCGGAAAAACCCATGCCCCTTGCGGCGGGCCCGCCACAGCCCCGGCGCCATCCCCGCCGCGATCGTCGCCGCCTCGACCACGAAAGTCCCCGACCCGCACATTGGATCGAGGAGCGGCTCGCCCGGCGTCCAGCCGGTGATGGCGAGGATCCCGGCGGCCAGGACCTCGGAGAGCGGGGCTTCGACTTCCCCCATGCGCCAGCCGCGTTGGTGGAGCGACTTGCCGGCGGCGTCGCGGAAGATCGTCGCGGTGTCGCCGACGAGGTGGAGCGCCAGGCGGAGCGTCGCGCCACGCAGTTCCACGCTCGGCCGCCGGCCGCTGGGCGTGCGGAGCTGGTCGACGACCGCGTCCTTGACGATCTGGGCAGCGTAGAGCGAATGATTGAGGAACGTGTCGTGGATCGCCGCATCGACGCGGAGCGTGTCGGAGACCTTCAGCTGCTCGCGCCAGTCGACCTGCTCCATCGCGGCGTAGAGCGCCTCGGGGCTCTCCACCCGGAAGCGGCCGAGTGGCTCGAGGACGCGGATCGCCGTCCGGCTCTCGAGGACGGCCCGATAGAGCGTTTCCTTCTCCATTCCCGGCAGCGCCGAGAACTCGATCGTCCGCCGGCCGATCCGCAGGTCGGTGGCGCCGACCGCTTCGAGCTCCCGGGCGAGGACCCATTCGAGCCCCTCGAGCGTCCGCGCCGTCATCCGCGGCGGCTCGTCGGCGATCGGCGCCGGGAGCGGGCGGGGAACAGGATGAACGGGGGGGAACGAGGCGGGCATGGGGGAGCACTCGGGCCGCGGGCCGGAAGGGAACGGACCGACCATCATACCCCGCCGGTGTCGGGGCCTCAGAAATCCCGATCTCCGCACCGGCGATAACGGCCGCGCGGCACGCCCTTCTCCATGTGAGCAAAGCATGCCGTCTGCTGACGACACGTTCTGGATGTAGGATGAAGGCCGAGAGACCCAGAGCCTGACTACGGAGGGCGCGGTTCATCGCGCGAGGACTCGAGCCGATGATGAACGACGCGACAAGGTGGATGCAGGCTTGGCGTAGTGCCGGAGAAGCGCTCGAAGGCATTCGCCGTGAGGAACTCCGTTCGATCGATGGCCGAAAGACACTCGCCCTTCTGACCGGCCCGGCCGACTACCGGACGGAGCCCCGGAAGGCGAGGCCATCTTCCGGGCTTGTCGAACAGCAACGCTGGTTCAAGAAGGCCCGCGGCGATGCTTGAGGTCTCTCGTGCGGCGGCTGATCTCCAGCGACGTTGCCAGGAGCGGGCTTGGCGGTTCTGCCTGATCGGTTGACTCGCGCTGCAACGATGGGGTGAGCCCCGAGAAAAGATCGATGTCGATGTGACGCTCCTCACCGGCTTCGGTGGGGAGGAGGCGTTCGTCCGTACGATTTTGGATTGGTATCAACCGCGCGTCGCCGAACCAGCCATCTTCGCTCTGACTCATCGTGTCTTGCTCGTCCAAGCTGACTCTGGCGTCGGCCTCGACATCGCCTTGGGGGGCATGCCCTTCGAGGAATCTGCCGTCAGCCGTGCGACTCCCTACGACTTCGCGCCGGGGATTTCCCTGCTGACCGCGTCGGCAGAGGATCTGATCGTCATGAAGGCTTTCGCATCCCGTCCCAAAGACTGGGTGGACCTCGAGGGCATCCTGATCCGCCAGCATGGCCGCCTCGACTGGGCCTATGTCGAATCGCAACTACAACCGCTTGTCGAACTCAAGGAGGAGCCGGAGATTCTCGAACGCCTGACGAGGCTGCGGAGGCAGTGCTGACTTGCCCGCCAAGGCAACGAGTGTGCATGATAGCGCTCATGAAACACCTACGCCTTCCCGCCGTGGCCCGCGTGCTCCTCCTTGCCTGTGCCGTCGCCGTGCTGCCGGCCGGGCCCCTGCCCTCTCCATCGGCCCGCGCCGATGAGCCGGCGGCGTTTGCGATCCCCGACAGTGACGACAGCCTCCCCGGTGCTGGCCCGATCCGCCGCTACGACTGGTTCAAGAACCTCTGGAAGGAACGGCGCGGCGTGTGGGCCGGCAAGAAGGCTGCCGACAAACGGGCCCTCGTGTTCCTCGGCGATTCGATCACCCAGGGCTTCGGTGACGATTTTCACGGGGCCTTCCCCGGCGCGAAGCTCGCCAACCGCGGCATCAGCGGCGACACCACCCGCGGCATGCTCCTCCGCCTGGCCGACGATTGCTTGGCCCTCGACCCATCTGGCGTCGTCATGCTCATGGGCACCAACGACCTCGAAGAGGGAGCGGAGCCTGAGACGATTGCCGCCAACGTGAAGGCGATCATCTCGGCGATCGAAGCGAAGAACCCGCGGACGCCGATCATCGTCTGCCAGGTCTTCCCCAGTGCCGCCGACAAGAAGCGGCCTGCCGAGAAGATCAAGCAGCTCAATGCGCTCGTTGCCGAGGCCGTGAAGGGGGACCCGCGCGTCCGGCTCGTCGACACATGGACGCTCTTCGCCAATGATGCCGGCGATGCGAAAGCGGAGGAGTTCCCCGATCTCCTCCACCCCAACGAGCTGGGCTATGCAAAGTGGGTGGCCGCGATCAGGCCGGTCCTCGAGACGCTCGATCTC
>CANGGC010000431.1 GCA_947453125.1 Planctomycetaceae bacterium
CTCACTCCCGGCATCGATCCGCCGCCCACGCGGGCCCGACCAGCTCGCGTAACGCTCGTCGATGAGCTTCTGCAGCGCTCCATCGGCCCGCATCGCCGCGGCGATCTTCAGCCCGCGGGCGAAGGCATCCATGCCGCCGATGTGGGCGTGGAAGAGGTCGACGGGCTCAAAGCTTTCCCGGCGCACCTTGGCGTCGAAGTTGACGCCGCCCGGGTTCAGACCGCCGTACTTGAGAATCGTGAGCATGATCCTCGTCGTCAGGTAGATGTCGGTGGGAAACTGGTCGGTATCCCAGCCGACGAGGGTGTCGCCGGTGTTGGCGTCGATCGAGCCGAGGTAGCCCTGCATGCCGGCGACCTCGAGTTCGTGCTGCATCTCGTGGCCGGCGAGCGTGGCGTGGTTGGTCTCGATGTTCATCTTCACGTACTTCTCCAGGCCATACGTCTGGAGAAAATTGATGCAGGTGGCGCAGTCGTAGTCGTACTGGTGCTTGGTCGGCTCGCGCGGCTTCGGCTCGAAGTAGAACTGCCCGGTGAAGCCGATCTTCTTGGCATGCTCGACGGCCATGTGCATGAACTTGGCGAGGTGGTCGATCTCGCGCTTCATGTCGGTGTTCCACAGGCACTGGTAGCCTTCCCGGCCGCCCCAGAACGTGTAGCCCGCCCCGCCGAGGGCATGGGTGGTCTCGAGGGCCTTCTTCACCTGGGCCGCCGCATAGGCGAAGACCTCGGCGTTGCAACTCGTGGCCGCGCCGTGGACGTAGCGGGGATGGGAGAAGAGATTGGCGGTGCCCCAGAGGAGCTTGATGCCGGTCCGCTCCTGGTGGGCACGAAGGGCTGCGGCAACGGTGTCGAGGTTGGTGTGGCTCTCCGCGAGGTTCTTCCCCTCGGGGGCGACGTCACGGTCGTGGAAGCAGTAGAAGCCGACCCCGAGCTTCTCCATGAACTCGAACGCCACGTCGACCCGGGCGACCGCGGCAGCGAGCGTTTCGCCGCCGATTTCCCACGGGCGGATCATCGTCGCGGCCCCGAATGGATCGCTGCCGGTGCCGCGGAAGGTGTGCCAGTAAGAGACGGCGAAGCGGAAGTGGTCGCGCATCGGCTGCCCTTCGACGATCGCGTCGGCGTCGTAATGCCGGAAGGCGAGCATGTTCTTCGTGCCCGGGCCCTCGTAACGGATCGGGCTGATGCCCGGGAACGCCTCTTTCGCCGCCATGAGTCGAATCTCCTCGGATGCCGCGAGCCGCTGGCCGGCACGCAAAAGGGGAACGGTCCCGCTCCGCCGGGTGCCGTCTTGCGGCACGATGGTAGCGTCAGTCTGAAAAATGTGTCAGCCCCAGCCCGCGGCCAATTCAGCCGACGGCCTCACGGCGCCTTAGCGGGCGGGGGGGTGAAGCGGGCGAGGAGCCGGCGGCCCCAGTCCGGGAACCACTCGACGAGCCCGGCGAGCCAGGCCACTTTCCGGGGGACGACCAGTTCGCTCGTCCGCCGCCGGCAGGCCTCGAGAACCTGCTCCGCGAGGCGGTCGGGATCGAGCCGTTTCAAGGGGGCGCCACCGCCGGGGCGATTCGCTTCGGCCGGCAGGCCGGCGGCGGCCACTTCGTCGGCGTAGCGGTCGAACGTGGCGTCGTCATCCGCGTCCTCGCGGCGGATCGGCCCGGGGGAAACAAGGAGCACGTGGGCCCCCTGGGGGGCCATCTCGAGGCGGACCGCGTCGACGTAGGCAGCCAGGGCCGACTTCGCCACCGCATATGGCCCCATGAGCGGCGTGACGAGCTTTCCGGCGAGGCTGCCGATGTAGACCATGTGGCCTCGGGCGCGGGCGACGTCCTCGGCGGCGGCCGTGGTGATCTCCACGGCGGTGCGCAGATTGGCTTCGAGGAAGCCCGCGAGTTGATCGGCAGACGTGTCGAGGATCCGGGCCCGGCCCGATCGGCCGACGGTGAAGAAGAGGTCGTCGACGCCCCCGAGCCGGTCGAGGGCCTCTCCCACGACGCGCCCCCCTTCCCCGGGGCGGGCGAGATCGGCGGCGGTACCGAGGCTCTTCGATCCGGCCAGTGGCTCCGGGAGCCGCTCGAGCGCGCGACGAACGCCATCGGCCGATCGGCCAACGAGGAGCACGCTCGCCCCGGCCTTCAGAAGGTGGCGAGCGAGAACGAGCCCGAAGCCGCTCGTGCCCCCGGCGACGATCACACGGCGCCCGTGCCAAGGAGATGTGCGGGGACTGTTGCGTGGGGGGGGCATGGATCCCAGTTTAGCGGCGCTGCAATTGCAGGGCGTCCCCTGCCTCTCTGATTCGCGCCCGCGGGCTCCCGCGGTAGGCTTGTCCGCGCTCACGCCCGCCTCCCCTGCCCTTCCCTTTCCTGCCTTCGGAGGGCTTCATGTCCACCGCCTCGTCCGATTCCTCCAGGGATTCCCGCGCTTCCGCCGAGGCCGGCACAACGCGTCGGCACGGCGCTGATCCGGAGCTCGTTCGCACGAAGATCGTCGCCACGCTCGGCCCGGCCTCCTCGTCGGAGCAGGCGATCGGCGGCCTCATCCAGGCCGGGGTCGACGTCTTCCGCCTCAACATGGCCCACGGCTCGGTGGCGGAACACCAGACGACGCTCGACCGCGTCCGGCGGATGTCCGACGAGTTGGTCCGCCCCGTCGGGGTGCTTGTCGACCTTGCCGGTCCGAAGATCCGCCTCGGGGAGCTTCCCGGGGGCGGGGTCGAGTGTGTCGAGGGGGGGCGGGTGCGATTTGTCCGCGGGAGCGGCGAATCGACCACCGACACCTTCACAACCACCTACGCGCCGCTCGTCGACGAGCTCGGTCCGGGGGATCCGGTGATGCTTGCCGATGGCACGGTGGCGCTGGTCGTCGAGGAGCGGCGCCCCGACAGCATCGTCTGCCGCGTCGTCCAGGGGGGCACGGTCCGCAGCCGCCAGGGGGTCAATCTTCCCGGCGTCAAGCTCTCCGTCGCCGCCATGACCTCCGCCGACTGGGAGCATGCCGAGTGGGCCGCCGGCGCCGGGGCCGACTTCGTCAGCCTGTCGTTCGTCCGCTCGCCGGTCGAGGTTCGCCTGCTCAAGGAGCTCCTGCGGACGCGCGGCTCGGTCGCCCGCGTCGTCGCCAAGATCGAGAAGCGCGAGGCGGTCGACGCCATGGAAGCGATCGTCGAGGCGGCCGACGTGGTCATGGTCGCCCGCGGCGATCTCGGCGTCGAGATCGACGTCGCCACGATGCCGATGGTGCAGAAGCGGATCATCCGCGTCTGCCAGCGCTTTCAGAAGCCGGTGATCGTCGCCACCCAGATGCTCGACAGCATGCAGCATTCGCGACGGCCGACGCGGGCCGAGGCGACCGACGTCGCCAACGCCATCCTCGACGGCGCCGACGCCTGCATGCTCTCCGGCGAGACCGCGATCGGCGACCACCCACGCCTCGTCGTCGAGATGATGCGGCGGATCGCCCGGGCGACCGAGTCGCAGTACCTCGCCGACCGCTGGCTGTCGCTCGAGGAACGGCAGCGGGCCCCGTGGCTGGCGGCCACCGTCGATGCGGTGACACCGGAGGTCACCCCGGAGGGGCTCCACCCGATCACCCAGGCGGTCGTCGACGGGGC
>CANGGC010000432.1 GCA_947453125.1 Planctomycetaceae bacterium
GATCCCCGTGCAGCCCACCTCCATCTCGGCTACGTCCCCGACGAGCCGTGCCTCTACGAGAAGCTCACCGGCCGCGAGTTCCTTTGGTTCATCGCCGACATGTTCGGGATGTCGAAGGCCGCCGCCGAGCGGCGGATCGAGGCGGAGATTGCCAACTTCGAGCTCGGCGAATTCGCCGATGATCTCGCGGAGAGCTATTCGCTCGGTATGCGGCAGCGGCTCGTCTTCGCATCTTCCCTCCTCCACGATCCCGACGTCCTCGTCCTCGACGAGCCGATGGTCGGCCTCGATCCGCGCAGCGTCCGGATCGTGAAGGATCTCCTCCGCGAGCGAACGCGCGCTGGAATGACCGTCTTCATGTCGACGCACACCCTGGCGATGGCCGAGGAGCTGGCCGACCGGGTGGGGATCATGGTCCGTGGTCGACTGCGGTTTCTCGGCACGGTCGCCGATCTCCGCGCCCGGGCAACCGGCCAGGGCACGGGAGGCCCCTCGGTGGACACCGAGCCGCAGAGCCTCGAGCAGCTCTATCTCGACATCA
Organism: Planctomycetaceae bacterium; assembly: GCA_947453125.1. Classification (GTDB taxonomy): domain Bacteria; phylum Planctomycetota; class Planctomycetia; order Pirellulales; family UBA1268; genus QWOP01. The sequence continues at coordinate 542 of CANGGC010000432.1, forward strand.
CCTCGGCCGACGGCCCCGGGGCATCCCGATGATGCCCGCCCCCCCTTCCGCCGACGCCGCGATCCTCCGGCCGATCAGCGTCGGTGAGGAATCGGGGATTTTTCTCCGCCTCCGTTGGCTCATCGCCAGCTCGACGCTCCGGGAGATGCTCCGCACGTCGCGGCTCCGGCTGTCCCTCGTGATCCTTCTCAGCGCCCTCTTCTGGGGATCGCTTTTCGGGCTGTTCCACGAGGCGTTCACCTTCGTCGATTCGCTCCACGCCGAGGTGATCTCGCTCCTCTTCAACGCCTTCTTCTCGTCGCTGATGGTGATGCTCGTCTTCTCCACCGGCATCCTCCTCTACAGCGGGCTCTACACGACCCCCGAAGCGCGGCTGCTGCTGACCCTGCCGGTCCGGTCGGAGACGATCTTCGCCCACAAGTTCCAGGAGGCATTCTGGTTTTCGAGTTGGGGATTCATCCTCCTCGGCAGCCCGATGCTCACCGCGTACGGCATCGTCCGTCACGCCCCGTGGCCGTTCTTCGCCCTCCTCCTGCCGTTCATGGTGGCATTCGTCGCCATCCCGGCGACCCTCGGGGGGATCGTCTGCATGGCGATGGTCGCCTGGATGCCGCGGTTGCGGCTCCATGCCCTCTCGATCGCGTTGGGGGCCGCCCTCCTGGCGATGATCGGCCTGGCCTGGATGGCCCTGGCGACTCCCCGGGCCGACGCGATGTCGGCGGCCTGGTTCGAGCAGGTCTTCTCCCGGCTGTCGATCACCGAGCAGCGGATGCTGCCGAGCTGGTGGCTCTCCAGCGGGCTCATCGAGGCTGCCACCCGCGCCAAGGACGGCTCGGTGGCCCGGCACCAGACCGAGGCCCTCCGCTACCTCGCCGTCCTCGTCTCCAACGCCCTGATGCTCCAGCTCGTCGGCCGCCAGGTCGCTGCCCGCCTCCACCGCCTCGGCGCCAGCCAACTCGTCAGCGAGATCCCCACCCGGCGAAAGCGGCGGATGAGCTGGTTCGACGAGTTTCTCTCCCGCGCCGGCACGGCCCGCGGCCGGCCGCTCCGCCTCCTCATCGTCAAGGATCTGCGCATCTTCCGCCGCGACATCTCGCAGTGGTCGCAGTTCGCCATCTTCTTCGGCCTTCTCGGCCTCTACTTCTGGAACGTCCGGGTCTTCAACTACCAGCACGCCTACGCGGCGATGATCGGGTTTCTCAACCTCGCCGTCGTCGGGCTGATCCTCTCGACGTTCACGACCCGGTTCGTGTTCCCGATGATCAGCCTCGAGGGGCGCAGGTTTTGGATCCTCGGCCTCCTCCCGGTGAACCGCGACCAGATCGTGTGGTCGAAATTTCTCTTCTCTTTCATCGGCGGGATCGTCCCCTGCTGCGTGCTCGTGCTCTTGAGCGACACGATGCTCGGTATCGAGCCGTGGTTAATCGCCCTCCACGAGGTCTGCTGTGTCGTCCTCTGTGCCGGGCTCTCCGGGATTGCCGTCGGCATCGGCGCCCGGATGCCCGATCTCCGCGAGATTTCCCCGTCGAAGATCGCGTCGGGATTCGGGGGGACATTGAGCCTCGTGATCAGCTCGCTGTTCATCATCGCCGTCGTCCTCGTGACGGCCGTGCCGGTCCACCTCCGCTTCGCCGCCGAGGAACGCGGCCTCGCCACGACCGGCTGGTCCGCGGCCGACCGGGGCGTGGCGATGGGGCTCACCGCCGCGGTCGTCCTCGGCCTCCTGGCGACCTTCCTCCCCCTCTTCCTCGGCCTCCGCGCCTTCCGCCGGCTGGAGCCGTGATCCTTCCCCACCGGCGGTTAGCCGGAGGGCCGTTCTGCGGTTCTCCTCTAGACAGGGGAGCGGCGGCCGAGTTTCCTTAGGCCCGCCCCTCTGTCGGCCGTGGAACAGCGATCCACGGGCACCAGCCACGACGAAAACGGGGCGGGGGATGCGTTCCATGCCCCGCACAGCGATGCTCGACCATTCGCCCACCGTCGCCGGAATCGGCCGCATGTCCCTCGGTTTTCCATCCTCCGACCGGCACTCCACGCCGGAACAAGTCCTGTCTCCGAAGGGGCCCGCCGCTCCGCCGGCCAGGGTGGGGGCCGTCCAATACCTCAACACCAAGCCCCTCGTCCATGGCCTCGCCGGCCCCGGCATCGCCCTGGAATACGACCTCCCCAGCCGGCTGGCCGACCAACTCGCCGCCGGCAGCCTCGATGTGGCCCTGATCCCGTCGATCGAGTTCTTCCGCGGCGACGCCTACCGGCTCGTCTCCGACGCCTGCATCGGCTGCCGCGGGCCGGTGATGAGCGTGAAGGTCTTCTTCCGCAAGCGCCCCGACCGGATCGACACGCTCGCCGTTGACGAGGGCTCGCGGACGAGCGCCACCCTGGCGCGGATCCTTCTGGCCCACCGCTGTGGCGTCGCCCCCCAGATCGATGTCCTGCCGCTCGAGGACGACATCTCCGCCACCACGGCCGACGCCGTGCTCCTCATCGGCGATCGGGCGATCGGCGGGCAGCGCGGCAATTTCGAGACGGTCTGGGATCTCGGCGAGGAGTGGTGCCGCTGGACGGGCTTGCCGTTCGTGTTCGCCGTCTGGGCGGCGCGGCGCGATGTCCCCGAGGCCACGCTCCGCCGTCTCGAACCGCTCCTCAACGCCGCCCGCGACGCCGGCCTGGCCAACTTCGCCTCGATCGCGGCCGTCGAAGCGAAGGGGCACGGGCTTACCGTCCCCCAATGCCTCGGTTACCTCCGCGACAATCTCCACTACGATCTCGGATTCCGGGAACGGGCGGCCCTTGCGCTGTTCCACGACCGGGCCGCGGCCCTCTCCCTCGCTCCGAAGGGGATCGACCTCGATCGGGCCCTCGCCCTCCCCGGGGCGCCGATGTCACAATGACAGGGTCCTCACCCCCTGCGGATTCCAACACCATGACGCCAAGCATCGACCGCATCCTGGCCGACACCGTTGCCGGAAAGAGGCTGTCTGCCGCCGACGCCCTCGTCCTCCTCCGGTCGTCCCACCTGGCCTCGATCGGCCGTGCCGCCAATGCCGTCACGGCGCGGCTCCA
>CANGGC010000433.1 GCA_947453125.1 Planctomycetaceae bacterium
CCTCGACCTCGTTGCCGTAGTCGCAGGCCGAATCGAGATGCCGGTAGCCGACCCGCAGCGCCTCCTCGACCATCCCGGCGGTGTCGGCCCGGTCGATTTTCCAAAGGCCGAGTCCGACCGCGGGGGGCGAGCTCTTTGGAGTGACGGGAAGCTTGGGAGCGGCAGATGGCATGACGACCTCGGCGGGGCGTGGATGGCGAAACTTTCCTTCACGATAGCAGGCCGGACGCGGGGTGTTCACCGGCGACGGCACGTTACGGCTCCGCCTGCGTCACTCAATCCTGGCGACGAGCACCGTCGCGTCGTCGTGCGGGGAGGTGGCGCCGTGGAAATCGCGCACCGCCTCATGGATCGCCTCGACAATCCCGGCCACCGGTTGGTCGTGGGTGCGGCGGAGGACGTCGATCACCCGCTGCCGCCCGAATTGTTGGCCGTCCGGATCGAAGGCCTCCTCGATCCCGTCGGTGAGAAGGAGGAGGAGATCCCCGGGTTCGAGCCCGATCTCCGTGGTGGGATAGTTCGCGTCGGGGAACCAGCCCAGCGGTGGACCGGTGTCGTCGAGGACGACCCGCAGGTTTCCGGAGGCATCGCAGACGTAGGCGGCATGGCCGGCACCGGCATACGTCAGCCGCCGTGTCGCCGGATCGACGAGCGTCACCAGGAGCGTCACGAAGCGGTTGTCGGTGACGTCGTCGACGAGGAGGGCGTTGGCCATCCGCATCACGACGCCAATGTCGGCTTGCGTCCGCAGCAGGGCTCGCATGTAGGACCGGGCCGCGGCGGTGACGAGCGCCGCGGCGAAGCCGTGCCCGCTGGCATCGCCGATGATGAAGCCGGTGCGGCCGTCGTCGAAGCGGAGGAGATCGTAGAAATCACCGCCGGTGGCGTCGGCGGGATCCGATCTCGCCGCCACCTCGAGGCCCGGGAGATCGGTCGGGATCTTCGGCAACATCGCCTCCTGGACCAGCCGGGCGAGCGTCGATTCTCGCTCCCTCTTCTTCCGCTGCGTGATGTCGACCACCGCCGCGACGACGTATTTCCCGGCCGACGTGGCCACGGGGCTGAGCCCGATCTCGACCGGGAACTCCCGTCCGTCGCCATCCACTGCGCGGACCTCGCGCCCCAGGCCCATGATCCGCGGTGCCATGGCTCGGAAGAACGTCTCCACGTGGCGCCCATGATCGGCGCGGAAGCCCGTGGGGACGAGTCGCTCGATCGGGCTCCCCACGAGCTGGTCGGCGGGGATTCGGAAGACCGTGGCGGCCGCCTGATTGGCGGCGATGATTTGCCCGCTGGCGTCGGCGATGAGCATCGCTACCGGAGCGGCATCGATCCAGGCTCCGGAGCTGACAGCGGCAGGGTCGGGCGGGCTCGACGGGGACTGCCTCGGGGGGACGCTGTGGCTCAAACGCGGGCCTCGGTCTGTCGGCGTGGAGGGGGCGCGGCCGGCTCGCCGCGCTACCACGGTACACGCCGCCGCTGCGGGGAGACAGTCGCCGCAGTCAGTCGGCGCGGGGGCCAGAGGGGATCGGTGGCGGCGGCACCGGCTTGATCCGGCCCCGCCAGCGTTCCGCACGAGGGGGGCGCTTACCGCCTCGAGGGGGCGCCCGGAGAACCATCAGCCCGGCGAGGAGGGAGAGCCCGAGGACAATCCAAAAGCGCAGCGGCATGGGGGGAGGATCCAGGCGGAGCGGCCCATCAGGGGAGCGATCACCGGCTCGGGAGGGATTACCGGAAGACAACGAACCGGTTGTCGGGGAGGGCGACCGCGGCGACTCCCTTTCCGGATGTCGCCGCCGAGCCGGTAGCACCGACCGGCTGTGCTTGGGGATCGTACCGTTGCCAGCCGATCCGGCCATCCTTGTTCCAGACGACAATCGTGCTTCCATCAGGGGCGGGCACGGCGGCTACGCCATGGCGGTGCCAGCTCCGCCCGGGCGTCTCCACCTCCCCCGGAGGCAACAGCCGTCCTTCGGCGTCGAGCCGGGCAAAGTGAACGGTGTAGTCGTCGCCGTTCGGCCAGGCGGCCACGAATCCCCGTGGCGCGGGACGGAGATCGTAGTACGTCATCGGGCAGGTGCTGATCCTCCACGGCGTGGCGCTGATCCGCTGCCGCGACGATTCACTCGTGGCCGGATTCCAAAAGGCGATGTGCATGTCGCGCTCGTTACCCGTTTCCTCGCGATAGAGAACCGCGAACCGGCCGTCGCCGCAGGGGACCGTCGCGGTGGTGCAGCAGTTGCACGGATTGAACGAGCGATCGATCTCCACCGTCGGTCCGAACGTCCGGCCGTCATCCACGGAGACGTTGCCGAGGAGTCGATCGGCGAGCCATACCGCGACGACCCGACCATCGCCGTCGGCGGCAATCGAAAAGCCCTCGCTGGGGCGATGATTCACGTTGCGCACCGGCGCGAACGATGCCGCTCCCGGCGCCAGTTCGGCGAGGTGGTAGCCCCAATCCTCTTGGGGGAGCTTCAGCTTCCAGGCGTTGGTCATCATCGTCACTAACACCCTGCCATCGCGTCCTAGCGCCATGTCACCGTCGCTGTACTCGAGGCCCGGCCTGGCGGGATCGACGGCGACGACCGGGATCGATGCCGCGAACTCCGGCACGGAGTCGGACGTGGTGACGACGCTCGAGCGGCTATACCGTGGCCCAGAGGGGGTGGCGAAGAGGAGATGAATCCGGCCGTCGGCGTCGAGCAGCGCCCGAGTCGGATGCCCATCCTCCGGCGTGGCGACGACGAGAACGGTCGGATCGTCGATCGGATCGGCTGCAGCGAAGCTGCCGGCGATCGTGGCAGAGGCGAGGATCGCGGCGGTGGCAATGATCGCGTGGGGCTTCAGGCGGCGTGCGGCACAGCGGCGGTGCGGGGCCGAAAGGGCATGGAGCATGGCCTGGCGCGGCTTCCTTTCGGTCAGAACGTCGCTCCGGCCGACAGCATGACCGTGTCGTTGGGGTTGAACTCCGGCACCCGGTTGGCGGAGATCGTCCGGGCGAAGACGTAGCCTACCTCGGCCACCCCCGCCACGTTTCGGTTGCGGAACCATTCGAGCCCGAGGATCGCCCGCAGGTCGCTGATCGTGACCAGCGCCGTCGTGTCGTCGGGGAGCGTCACGGCCCACGAGCCACCGCCAAACTGGAACGCGGAATAGACCCACGCCCCGCCGCCGCCGTCGAAGCTCCGCACCTTGCGGACGAAGCGCGAGCGCGGGACGAGGAGCTCGAGCCGGTTGTCGGCGTTCGGCGTCCAGATCAGGCCGCCGACGGGGAGGACGCGCATGTCGAGCTGGCGGACGACCGCCGCCCCTGCGACCACCGTCCAGGTGTTCGTGAGCTTGTAGTCGACGAGACCCCAGCCGGTGAGCTGGAAGGCCTTCGGGCTCGATTGCCGGTAGTCGCCGTAGACGCCGGGGGTGAGGCCGAAGCCGAAGCCGAACCGTTCGGTGACCGGTGTCCGCCAGGCGATGTCGACATAGGCATCGAAGACCGTCGACGGTAGCTCGAGGGCATCGGGGGCCTGCCAGAAATGGAAGCCGAAGCCGGGGGTGATGAGGAGCGCGGGGAGGTCGTCGAACCAGACC
>CANGGC010000434.1 GCA_947453125.1 Planctomycetaceae bacterium
ACGAGGAGATTCTGGCCGCGCATCTGCCGTGCCACCCCCATCTCGCCGCCGCCGCCGTTGACCTCGCCGGCGGGGAGGGGGTCGGCTGTGAATCCGTAGGCCTCGCGGACACTCGCCGGCTCGCGCGAGACATCGAGCGCGTCACGGATTGCCTCCGATTCCAGGAGGCGACAGGCCCGATCGGTGAACGCTGAGAAGGGATTGGCTCCGGGCACCGCCACGGTGGCGTCGTCGAGGGCCGAGAGAAGGCTGAGGCGGCCTGCGCGGCGGAAGGCGTCGGCCCCCTGCCGAGGCAGGAGGGCATCGACAGGATACGTCCGCGCCACCGGATCAACGTCGACGAGGAGCGGATCGTGCGCGGCACCGAGGAAGCCGGCCCCCTGGCAGGGGACTGGATGGACATTGCGGAACACATGCGGCAGCGATGCGAAAGGCACCTCACCGACCGGAGCCGGATTGAGGGCCGAGACGACGCTTCCATGGGAGGGATAGAACTGCCGCGTCGGCACGAACAGCTCTCGATCCGGGCCCTCGAGGGGCCGGCCTGTGAGGGCATGGATCGACGCCGAGTCGTGGAGATTCGCCTCGTGGTGCATGCTCCGCACGATCGCGATCTTGTCCATCACCCGGGCCAGCCCCGGCAGATGCTCGCAGATCTGCACGCCGGGCACCGCGGTGGAGATCGAGGCAAACTCCCCGCGGATGTCGGCCGGGGCCGACGGCTTCATGTCGAACGTATCGAGATGGCTCGGACCGCCGTACCAGAAGAGGAGAATGCAGGCGCGGATGGGCCGCGGCACCGCCACCTCGGCCCCGGCAACGCGGGCCCGGAGGAGGCCGCCGAGCGACAGGCTCAAGCCCCCGCCGATCCCGGCGCCGATGGAGAGATCGAGAAACGCGCGTCGCGAAGCGCGGGGCTGGCCACGGCGTGTTCGTGCTCCTCCCATCTCACGTCCCCTCTCGAAAGCGGTCAGCGGCGGTCGATGGCGGCCGAGTCGCCAGCGGGGAGGGGCACCTGGTCGGGCGAGGTCAGGTAGGCGACGAGGTCGCGGACGTCATCGTCCGAGAGCTTCGAGAGCAGACCTTCGGGCATCAGCGACTGCTGCTGCACCACCTGCTCGGCGATGTCGTGGCGGTCGAGGACGATCGGCGCCTGGGCGGTCTGGACGGTGAGCGTTCGGTCGTCGGCGGCGCTGATCACGCCGGTGATCGCCCGGCCGTCGGCAAGAACGAACGACACCGCCCGGAAGTCGGCCCCGACACTCGCGCCGGGATCGATGACGTTCTCGAGGAGGTAGTCGAGGTTTTTTCGATTGGAGCCGGTGAGATCAGGGCCGAGCTTGCGCCCTTCGCCGAACAGCACATGGCAGCTCGCGCAGTCCCTGGCAAAGAGCGCCCGGCCATGCCCGCGGTCGGCCGCTGCGACAACCTCGGCCGAGAGTTCACTCCGCCAGCGCTCGATGAGCTCCTTCTTGTCAGCCGCGCTGACCCGCACCTGCCCCCACAGCTTCCCGAGCCGCTCCGCGAGCGCCGCGTCGCCGAAATCGGCAATCTGCCGGGCATGGAAGGCGGAGATCTCCTCGGCCCGGATCTGCCCCCCCTCGACCGCATCGAGGAGCTTCGCGGCGTAGGCCGGACGGGAAGCGAGGAGATCGACGAGGGCCGCCCGGTCGGCCGGGGAATAGATCCCGGCGGGCCCGAGGGCCTTGGCCGGGGTGTCGGGATGGTCATAACGGGCCAGTCCCGCAAGCGCCTCGGTGATCACGGGACGGTCGCCAAGGAGCCCCTGAAGGAGCGTGGCGCCATCCTCGGGCACCGTGGCCACGAGCGTCCGCACGGCCTGGCGACGGGCCTCGGGCGCGGCTGAGCCGTCGAGGGCCACCTGCCGAACGGTCTCCATGCCCCGTCCCTCGCCGAAGAGGACGTCGAGCTCGCGGACGGCCTGCACGGTGGCCTCGTCGGCCGAGGCGCTAAGCGCCCCCGACATTTCCGCATAGCCGGCCGGCGGGGAGGCCTGCCGCCAGCCGCGAAGGCCGTCGGCCAGACCGGTGACGAGGTCGCGACGCCGCACGGGATCCCCGTCGACGGCCGACTTGAGGAGCGTCGCCACGAGATCGGGGCGCTCGTCGACACGGCCCGCCACCCACCGGGCGAGGTTGCGGCGCAGCTGCGGCAGCGCCGCGGTACCGGCGAGGGCCACTGCCGCATCCGGATGCCGGGCGACCGACGGCGCCAGCCCAAACCAGACGAGCTTTGGAAACTGGGCGTCGGTGGCGAAGGTGTCGTGGGCGGCAAGCGCCCCGGCGACGTCCCAGGCAGGGCCATCGGCGAGGCGACCGACGGCCGAGGCGAGATGGAGTTGCACTGGGCCTGCCAGATCGGAGCTGGCGAGGGCGACGAGCCGCTCGACCGCCGCCGGCGAAGGCTGCCGTCCCCCCGGCGAACACGCGTCAACGAGGAGCCGCACGCCCCAGCTACGCACGAACGGATCGGGATCGTCGAGCCGCGCCAGGAGAAAGGTCTCGTCGAGGGCGACCGCCGGCTGGTCGATCGCGGGCCGGTCGATCGCGGCCAGGGCCCACAGGGCGCGGAGGCGGTGGGCGGGATCGGCATCCTCGACGGCACGCCCGCGGAGCCAGGCGATGTCGGTGGTGAGGTTGTCGCCACGCAGCGCCCGTCTCTGCCACTCGCGCACCGCCGCGCGGCTCCACCACTGGTCGGCGACGAGGAGATTGCCGCGCAGGGCCGTCCCTTCGAGCGCGGCGACATCGACGCGGGCCGGAGTCCGCGGGGCCCCGTAGACGAGCTTGTAGATCCGGCCGCTCGTGCGATGGACGCCGTCATGGTCGTGGCATTCGCCGGTGTCGGACCAATCGGCGATGTAGACCCCGCCGTCGGGGCCGCTGACGAGATCCATGCCGCGATAGAACGGATCGGCGATGAAGCACAGGTCGTCGCCGTGCGACGCGGTGTAGCCGGCCCCGAGCGGCGCGAGACGGTCTTGGTTGATCCGCCGGCCGTGGAGGTTGAGGGTGAACACGCCGCCGCGGTACTCCTGCGGCCAGTTCGTGCCGCCGTAGATCATCAGGCCGATGTGGGCGTGGCCCCCGCCTGCGGCGCTGGTCTTATCGGAGACACCGAAGCGGATGTCGCTCCACTTCTCGCCGGTGTCCCAATGGACATGATCGGCCACCTGTGGCACGAGATCGTAGACGTGCGACTCCAGATCCGTGCCATACATCCGCTCGGTGTGCGCTCCGTAGACGGCATGCCAGAGGTGGCCGATGACGGTGTTAATGACGAACGTCTCGCCATGCTCGTCGAAGTCGGTGCCCCAGGAGTTCGTCATTCCGGAGATCACCCCCTCGACGACCTTGCGGCCGGGGTGGTAGCGCCACACGCCGGTGTTGATCTCGACGCGCTGCGAATCCCCCGCGCCCGGGACGCCGATCCGCGACGTTCCCTGAATCCCATGCCGGGCCCACAGCCAGCCATCCGGGCCCCACTTGAGGCCGTTGCAGGGGGTATGGCCGACGCTCTTTTCGTCGATCCCGTCGAGGACGATCTCGGGGGGGCCGTCGGGGATG
>CANGGC010000435.1 GCA_947453125.1 Planctomycetaceae bacterium
CCCGAATCGGCCTCGGCGAGGGCGTCGTCGCGGCGGTCGAGGCGCAGGCCCCCGGCGCGCGTGCCGTCGTCGGGGCCGTGGCACTTGAAGCAGCGGTTGGCGAGGATCGGCCGAACCTCGCGGCCGAAGTCGGGCCCCTCACCGCGGGCGAGCCCCCCGGCAGCGACGACGGCAAACAGGGCAACGGCCGAAGCGAACGAGCGGCATGTGGTGATCATGCCTCAATTGTTTCACATCGCCCCCCCGTGGCCAACTCCAGCGCCGCCGGGCCTTCAATCCGGCGAGAAGCTCCGTGGCTGTCAGAACCAAGGAACGTCGGCGTTGCAGGCCACGGTCCTCATGGGGGATTTCTTGACGCATGCATACGTTTCCGGGAAAATCGATGCATGCGAACCACACTCAACATCGACGACAAGGCACTCTCCACGGCCGCTCGGCTGACCGGCGTGCACCGGAAGACGGAGCTTGTGCGAATGGGACTCGAGGCGCTCATCGCGCGGGAGTCGGCGCGGCGACTGGCGGCACTTGGCGGCTCCGAACCAAAAGTGTGCCCGGTTCCCCGGCGGAGGCCGGGCTGAATGGTGCTCCTCGATACCTCGGTGTGGATTGACCACCTGCGGCGAGGCAACAGCCGGGCAGTCGCCCTTCTTGGGGCGGGAGATGTGGCCTGTCATCCGCTTGTCATCGGCGAGCTGGCCTGTGGAGGGCTGAAGCAGCGCCGGGAGATTCTCAACCTCCTCTCCGCCCTGCCCCGTACGGCACAGGCATCCCACGAGGAGATCCTCGCCTTCATCGAGAATCGACACCTCCATGGCCGCGGTATCGGTTTGATCGATGCGCATCTCCTCTGGGCCGCGATCGACAGTTCCCACACCTTTTGGACGCTCGATCTGAAGCTCCGCAGCATGAGCGATCGACTGGGCGTGGCCTGCCTGTGATCGCGTGGAAGGAAGCGAGGGATCGAGGTGGCCTCCGGGCAGGACCCGCGCGCCCGGTTTAGAATGCCTACATGAATACCAATACACCTCCACGCGTCGCTCCCCTCCCCTTCCTCGCGCACTCCGCCGCGGCGACGATCGTTGTCGCGGCTGCGCTCGTGGCGAGCGTTGTCACGACGCCTGATCGCGCGAGTGCTCAGGAGCCCACGGCTGCCGCCACGGCGCCTCCCACAAAAAACCTCATCGTTCCCGGCGAGGTGTTTTCAGTCGATGGCCACACGGCGTTTCTGTTCACGCCGGCTGAGGTCAACGCCCTCCCTCCCGGCGCCCCGCGCCCCTGGATCCTCTACGGCCCGACGCTCGCGGCCTATCCCGACGAGGCAGAGAAGTGGATGCACGAACGCTTCACGGAGGCGGGCGTGGCCGTGGCGGGGATCGACACCGGCGAGTCGTATGGCAGTCCGGCGGCGGTGCAGGCCACCGAAAAGCTCCACGCCGAAATGGTAAAGCGTGGCTACGCCGCCAAGCCGGCCCTCCTCGGTCGCAGCCGCGGAGGCCTGTGGGCCTCAGCCTGGGCGATTGCCCATCCCGACCTCACCGCCGGCCTCGGCGGGATCTATCCGGTCTACGACTGGCGGACGTATCCAGGGGCCGAGAGCGCCGCGGGAGCCTATGGGCTCACCCCTGCCGACCTCCTCGCGAAGGTCGACGAGCTCTGCCCGGTGGAGAGGATCGACGTCGCCGCCCGGGCCGGGATCCCGGTCTGCATCATCCATGGCGACATCGACGTCGTCGTCCCCATCGAGCCGAACTCCGGTCGCCTGAAGGCTCGCTACGAGGCGCTCGGCAAGGGTGATCTCGTGGAGTTGATCGTGGCCGAGGGGCAGGGGCACAACTTCTGGGAGGGTTTTTTCCACTGCCAGCAGCTCGTCGACTTCCTCATTCAAAGGGCCCGGGAAGGGGCCACTGGGGGAGATGCGGCGGCCGCCGGGGAGTGACGGCGGGGAAATCGTCGCGCCACCGGCAGCGAAAAGGTTTGCATCGGCCGCAATTCCGATCAGGATGAGGGGGTTCCCGTCCTCAGGAAACCGCCCCGCATGGCTCGTTCGCCCGAATCTTCCGGCCTGCCCCCCTCGTTCCCTCGCCTCCCGGCGGCGAGCGCGTGGCTGGCGCCGCTGGCCGCGGTCCTCCTCTTCGCGCTGGTCAGCGGACTTTTCGGAATGGTCTACACGGTCGGCCCGGAGAGCGTCGGCGTCGTGCAGCGCTTTGGCAAGGTGATCAAGACGGTCGACCCGGGGCTGCGCTTCAAGCTCCCCTTCGGGATCGATCGCGTCACGATCGTGCCGGTGAAGCGACAGCTGAAGATGGAGTTTGGCTTCGGCACCGTTGGCGGCAGCAACCCCGATCAGGTGTCGGGAGAGCAGGCCCGCGAGAGCGACATGGTGACCGGCGATCTCAACGCCGCCCACGTCGAGTGGGTCGTGCAGTACGAGATCAGCGATCCGGCGGAGTGGCTGTTCAACAACCGCGAGCCGGGCCCGACGCTCCGCGATCTCTCCGAGAGCGTGATGCGCGAGGTGATCGGCGACCGGACCGTCGACGAAGTGCTCACCGTCGGTCGGCAGGGGATCGAGAACGAATCGATTCTCAAGCTCACCGAACTCGTCCGGGAGCTCGAGATGGGGATGCGTGTCCAGCAGGTGCAGCTCAAGAGCGTCCACCCACCGGCCCGCGTCCAATCGGCCTTCGAGGAGGTCAACCGCGCCCAACAGGAGCGTGAGCAGACGATCAATCAGGCCAACGGGGAATACAACAAGGTCGTCCCCCGGGCCAGCGGCGAGGCGACGAGGAAGGTGAGCGAGGCCGAGGGCTACGCCCTCAAGCGCGTCAACGAGGCGGAGGGCGACGTCGCCCGCTTCCGCAAGCAGCTGGCCGAATACGAGAAGGCCCCCGAGGTGACGCGGCAGCGGCTCTACCTCGAGGCGCTCTCGGAAGTGATCCCGCGGCTGGGAGGAAAGATCATCCTCGACGCCGACGCGCGGCAATTCCTCCCGCTGATGAACCTCCGCCAGCCCGAAGCCGATCCGGCCCGTCCACTCCCGGCCCGCCGGCGCCAGGGCACCACGACGGGGAACACCACACCATGAGCCCGCTCCCGATCAATCATCCGCTCCTCCAAGTGGGCCGTTGGCTCTCTGGGCTCGTCGTGTCGCCGCTGGGGCTGATCGCGCTGTTGGCGATCGGCGCGGTGTTCCTCGGCGGCGCCTACACCGTCGACCAGACCGAGCAGGTGATCGTCACGCAGTTCGGCAGGCCGGTCGGCACGGCGATCAACGCCCACGACGGCCCGAACGGCGCCGGCCTCCACTTCAAGCTGCCGATGATCCAGACGGTGAACCGCTTCGAGAAGCGGATCCTCGAATGGGACGGCCCGCCGAGCGAGATGACGACGCGCGACAAGCTGTTCGTCGTCGTCGACACCTTCGCCCGCTGGCGGATCGCCGACCCCCTCAAGTATTTCCAGAGCCTCCGCGACGAGCGCAGCGCCATCTCCCGGCTCGACGACATCCTCGGCAGCGAGACGCGCAACGTCGTCGCCCGCCACGATCTCATCGAGGTCGTTCGTTCCGACAAGGAC
>CANGGC010000436.1 GCA_947453125.1 Planctomycetaceae bacterium
GACGCCGTCGACCTGGCACATCGCCGGCACGGCGTTCACCGCCGCGACCGATTCGAGGATCGGCACGACGAGGGCATGCTCGTTGGCCTCGGCGGTGTGCTCGCGCATGCATTGCCCCCAGCCGGTGGCCCGTTCGGCGCCGATGCCCCGCTCCCCTTGGGGCGGGTAACGGGCAAACGCCACCGCACGGGCCAGCTGCTCGGCCGTCTCGATCCATGGGATCACGATGCCGTCGGCGCCAAGGTCGAGGGCCCGCTTGATGAGCCCGCGATCGAGTTCCGCGACCCGCACGAGCGCCACCGTATCGCTGCGGACGGTGGCCCGGAGGTGGTCGGCGATCTCCTTCCAATCGAGCTGGCCGTGCTCGGCGTCGATCACCACCCAGTCGAGCCCGAGCGCCACCGCCATCTCGGTGATCGCTGTCGATTCGAGCGTGACCCAAAGCCCGAGGACCGGCTCGTCGCAGGAGAGTTTGGCGCGGAGGTTTTTGATCGCGGAGATTTTCATCGGGTCTCGTGCCGGGGATTCTCAAACCAATACAGCCCCGACTTTCCGGGGGCGACGATGTCGAGATCGCCGTCGCCGTCGAGATCGTGGATCGCCATCTGCAGGCCGGTGCCGGCCGAGCCCGGGCGGAAGTCCTTCATGGCGTCGCGCTTCTCCGGATCGAGCGGCGCCAGCGGGGCCGGATCGCCCGAGTAGACGACCTGCTTGACCCACTTCGAGGCCGAGCGGTCAAACTTGTAGAGGAACAGGCACGGCTCGGAGGTAGCGCCCGGTTCGCTCGCATGAGCGTAGATCCGCTTCCCGGTGACGAAGTCCATTTCCCCGTCGCCGTCGAAATCGGCGAGGTGGAGCGTGTGGACCTGCGAGAAAGTTTCGTCGATCGGCTCCTTCGTCCAGGTGCGCTTTCCCGCCGCGTCTGTCGATTGCTTCAGCCAGTGGAGGCCGAAGTCGTGCCCCATCCCCCAGACGACATCGGTGTCGCCGTCGCCATCGAAATCGTGGCCGAGGATCCCGATGCTCGCGGTGCCGAGCTGAAACTCCGGGTGGAATACCCATGCGCCTGTCCGATCGACTGGCTGCTCGTACCATCCCATCGGCGTGATCAGATCGAGGCGGCCGTCCCTGTTCACGTCGCCATGGCCGACGCCATGGCCCGCCCCTTCGGGGGCAAGCCGTCGCGTTGTCCACTCGACCGTTGGCGATCGGGAGACAAGCTCGTAAAGGAGGACCTGCCCGCCGACGTTGGGGATCAGGACAGGCGTCTGATCGCCGTAGAGGTCGACAAGATACGCCGTCTCCATCGAGCCGGGGGTGTCGAT
This sequence comes from Planctomycetaceae bacterium, assembly GCA_947453125.1. GTDB lineage: Bacteria > Planctomycetota > Planctomycetia > Pirellulales > UBA1268 > QWOP01. The sequence continues at coordinate 1,326 of CANGGC010000436.1, forward strand.
CGTCTGTTCAGGCCACGGCTGCGTCGGATCGGCGGGCTGCTCGGCCCAACTGATCCGGCGGCTGAAGTAGGCGCAGGTGACGATGTCGCTCCGGCCGTCACCATTGACGTCGAGGGGAGCGTCGGCGAAGTCTTCGTGGTAGTGCGGATTGGTGCCCGGCGGAACATCGCGCACCTTGTGCTGCGTCCAGTCGGGCGCGGCGTACCAGGAATCGCCGCAGAAGATGTCGGGCTTGCCGTCGCGATTGATGTCGGCGACACCGACGGCCTCGAACGGCGAGCGGTGGTTGACGACGTGCTTCTTCCAGGCCGATGGTTCCTCCGCACGGATCGGCATCGCGAGCGGAAGCAGCAACGCGAGGAGGGGGAGGGCACGTCGAGCTGTTGGTCGGGAAAGCAAGGGAGGGGCTCCGAGGGATCGGGAATGCGGAAGCGTCGGAATCGGTGTCAGGATACATGCCGGCCGCGGCCACGAGGCGTCATGCCCGGACGACCAGTTCCATGGTTTCCGGCAGTCGTTCGGCGACGGGGCCGATCACGTCCCCCTTGAAGTAGCTGAGGATTCCGCGCCGCTTGCGGATCTGCATGTAAATCTTCGAGGCGTCGGCCTCGATGGCTGTCTGCAGGATCTGATCGGCGACCATGCCGCCGATCAGGTAGACCAGTCGCACCGGAACGCCGAGCCTGCGGGCAGGGGCTAGCGCCTCGGCGAAGACGCTGCGGGCGACCTGATCGTCGGCGACATCCTCCGCCTTCCCCAATCCCGTGACCGGGATCGCCACCTCCCTGACATACACCACCACCACGCCAGCCTGACTATGGCGGGCGTCCTCGATGACCCCGTCGATGAGGCTTGAAGGCCGGGACGCCGCCAAAACGTAGGTCGTGACGGGGGGATAGTCTCCGTCGAGGTCCTCCAGAGGGGTGTGGAGGGCTGTCGTCGGGGCCCCGGTGGAGACCCGTTTGCTGACCCAGACCAAGAGCCCTGCCGCGGCGACCGACGAGAGCAACGAGACGGTGTTGGCGGCGGGAACGAACGCCGCCACCGCCACCTGGCCGGCGATGCACGCCACAGCCAGAAGCCGCGCCGCATGAGAGACGGCCGGCGCGAGTTCGGAGCGGCCGGCGAGCGTGAACAATCGCCCTCCCAGCCCCACCACCAGGACGGCCATCGAAAAAGCCCGTGCGCTCGGCTTGTTGAAGAGCAACGTCACCAGGATGCAGGCCATCACGCCCCCCACCCCGAGAAGAATCCGGCGTTCCCAGGGGCGCAACTCGAACTGCGACGTTGATCCGGTGGTCAGCAGATTGATGGTGATCGCGGCGACGACACCGACGGCATACAGCCCGGCAAGCTGCGTGATGTCGGGGAAGATCAGCAGGAGCGAGGCCGGCACGAGCATGGCAACCAGGAGGCCGTAGTGCGGCACGCCGTGCCTGTTGAGGCGACCGAGGAGCGAGGGAAGTTCGCCATCGCGTGCCATCATGTACTGGATGGCCATGAGGTCGGCAATGGCTGTGTTGACGGCCGACAGGAGAAGGGCCCCAAACACGAACGAGGCCGCATGGCTGAAGGCCGGGCCGACGTAGGCTGTGGCCAGCAGGCTCATCATGTTGTCGGTTCCCAGGGCGTGCCCTTCCGGATCGATCAGTTTGGCATCGGGAAGGGCATTCATCGCGGCGCCCAGGATCAGGTTCAACACCACGACCTCGGCGAGGACCGGGAGGATCGACTTCCGGGATGTCGTCCGCACTGGTGGCACCATGATGCCGGTCATGTTGGCGATCGCTTCGATACCGGACAGCGCCAGGACGATCTCGGTGAAACCGACCCAGGCCCCCCCCCAGGCGGCGATGCTGTAGCGTTCGCGGATGGGAAGCTCGATGCGCGTGTGATGGAGGCTCGGGAGGGCGCAGACCGCGATGATCGCGGTGAGGACGACCGTCACCAAGGCCACGATCAGGGCGATGCGACCCATGCCCCGGGGGCCAAACCAGTTGGCCGCTCCGATCACGGCGATGGCGCCAAGCGTGCAGAGGAGCTCGAGGGAAATCCCCATGATTTCCCCCCCCACGCCCAGATAGCGGAAGGCGTCGAGGCAGGAGAGCGCGGCGGTCACCGTGTAATCGGCACAGAGCATCAATCCACCGACGACTGCCAGGGCGCGACTCGTGCCCCGTGCCGAGGAGTACACGCCGCCCCCATCAGGGTATTTGCGGCAGATGATCAGGTAGCAGACGCCGACCAAGA
>CANGGC010000437.1 GCA_947453125.1 Planctomycetaceae bacterium
CTCCGCCATCTCGCTCACCGACACGACTTGCTTGCCGGCCAGATGGCCGCAGCGCTTCGTGCCCCCCGTCCCGCTGGCGGCCCCCTTCTGATCCTCCAGTTGGATCGCCGCCGCGCCTGCCGCCTCGAGGACGCGGACACACTCCTCCACTTCCCGCGGGCCGCCGAAGCCTGTGTCCGCATCGACGACGAGCGGAAGGTCAGCCGCCGCCGAGAGGATCCGGGTGTGGGCAGCGAGTTGGTCGAGCTCGATCAGGCCGATGTCGGGGACGGCGTGGACGCCGGCCGAGAGGACCGCGCCGGAGAGATACATCGCCTGGAAGCCCTCCCGCTCGATCAGCTTGGCCACCAGTGCCAGCGGCGCCCCAGGGATGGCGATGGTCTGCTCGGCGACGATCCGCCGGAGGATCGTTGCCTGGGAGAGGCCGGCAGCGCCGCCGGAGGGAGGAGAGGAGTGATCCATGGAGACTGGGTATCCTGACGGGGCCTGCCTGACGGACCTGACGGAGGAGCGGACTCCCCGCGGGCGCCGGTTATAGGACCGAGCCATGCCCGAGGAAAGCGTCGCCTCCCCCACCGCCGTTGCACCGCCGTCGGCCCCCGTTCCCGCCGCGCGGCTGGGCCTGGCGGCGCGGCTGGCCTTGGAGTTCGTGGTCACGACCGCGATCTTTGCAGCGGCCGGTGCCTGGCCGACTCCCGACACAAACGAAGCCCACTATCTCGCCCGCGCCCGGCATTCCTGGGATCCGTTGTGGGGCGCCGGGGACTTCTTCCTCGAATCGCCGGAAGCCCATGGTGTGTTCTACCGGCTGCTCGGCCCGCTGGCCGCTTCGCTCCCGCTCGATCAGGCTGCGTGGATCGGCCGTTGGCTCGGGTGGGGAAGCCTGGCCGCCGGGTTTTCGTTTCTCGCCTCAGCGATCATCCCGACGGCGCGGTTGCGAATCGTAGCAGCAGCCCTGTTTTCGCTTGCCGCTCGGCACACCCCTGCGGCGGGCGAGTGGGTGATTGGTGGCTGCGAATCGAAGGTCTTCGCCTGGGCCCTGGTGCTCGTCGGCGTCGGCTGGTTTGTCCGGGGGCGGCCGGCCATTGCCTGGGCCTGGCTCGGGGCGGCCACCGCGCTCCACCCGCTCGTGGGTGGTTGGGCGATGGTGGCATTGGTTCCCGCTGCGGCGACAGATCTCTTTAGCCAGGGGCGTTGGCCCGGGGGACGTGGCGTCAGGATCGCCACCGGGATGGCCGTCGCGGCTGGCGTGGGGCTGGCGGCCCTCGGGGTCGTCCCCGCCCTCGGGCTCTCGGCGGGGACCGACAGCGCTGAGCGGACCCGCGCGACATTCACGTATGTCGTCGAGCGACTTCCCCACCATCTCCTCGTCCGCACCTTTGCCGAGGGCTTGGTGGCACGGCATTGCCTCGCCATCCTCCTCTGGTGGCTCCTCCTGCCGCTCGCGGAGAAATCGCCGTCACGCTCGAGATTGGCCGTCTTCACGACCGCCTCCCTCGGGGTCTCGCTCGCCGGCTGCGTGGTCTCGCTTTTGGAGTTGGCGTGGCCCTCGGTGGCCCATGCGCTGCTGCGGTTTTATTGGTTCCGGCTCGCCGATGGCATCGTGCCGTTGGCGCTGGCGCTCTTGGCCACCGCCGCGCTCCAGGAGGGGCTCGGGGGGGCGGTGCGTCGCCGGCTCGGCTGGATCGCCGTCATCGGGATGCTTGCGGTCGATCTCGCCTTCGAGAGCCGTCATTGGCCCCTGCCGGGGCGGGCGGGGCTCGTGGCCCGGGCCGATCAGAAGGTCCAGGCAGGGGCCTGGCGGGAGGTGTGTGCGTGGGTGCGGGATCACACCCCCGCCGACGCCTGCTTCCTCACCCCGCGCGGGGCCACCAGTTTCCACTGGTACACCGGTCGCCGGGAAGTGGTGAACTGGAAGGACATCCCGCAAGACGCGCGATCGATCCTCGCCTGGCGGGAGCGGATCGTCGCCTGCTTCTCCGCCGATGGGACGCTCAAGTCGCTCGTCACGAGCACTGCGGCGCTCGGGGGCGACAGGCTTCTGGCCGCGGCCCGGAAGTATGGCGCCGATCACATCATCGTTCCGGTGAACGCCCTCGAGCCTTTCCCCCTGCCCGGCGAGCCGCTCCATGTCGCCGGCGGCTATGCTGTCCACCGTCTCGACCCCCCTGCTCCCAACCCACCATGAGCCACACCACCCCCTCTGCTTTGCTCCCCGGCCTCGTCATGCCGATCCCGTCACCCCGGGGGGTGACGTTCGATCTCGACGGACTTCTGGTGAACACCGAGGAACTCTATCAGGACGTCGGTACCGAACTCCTCCGCCGTCGTGGCAAACCGTTCGAGCCCGAACTGCTCGACCGGATGATGGGGCGGCCGCAGCAGGTGTCGCTGCGGATCATGATCGACTGGCACGGGCTGGGCGACACCGTCGAGGCACTGGCCGCCGAGACGAAGGAGATCTTCACCTCCTATCTCGATTCGCGGCTCGCGCCGATGCCTGGTGCGGTCGCGCTCCTCGACACGCTGGCGGCGGCGCGGATTCCTTTCGGCGTCGCCACGAGCAGCGGCCCCGACTTTGCCCACGATGTCCTCGGCCGCGTCGATTTCCTCGACCGGATGGGATTCGTGCTCACCTGCGAGGATGTCCGCGAGGGGAAGCCACACCCGGAGATCTATCTCGCCGCGGCCGGACGCCTGGGAGTGATTCCGAGGCAGATGCTTGTCCTCGAGGACTCGCACAACGGCTGCAAGGCGGCAGTAGCTGCCGGGGCGGTTGCCGTGGCCGTGCCGGGGGGGCACAGTCACCGTCATGAGTTCGACGGAGCGGCGTTCATCGCCACGTCACTCGCCGACCGGCGGATCTTTGCAGCCCTCGATCTGACGCCGCCAGCGGTCTGAATAGGGGTCAGTCGATGGCGATGCCGAGGCGGTCGGCCTGGATTCTCAGCGCCTTCTGGAACGCCGGGAAGGGATACGACTGGCGGCGCCGGATCGCCCACAGAAAGGTCGAGTCGACCACCTTCGCCGGAAGCTGCCCCGTTCGGACCATCTCCGCGACCCGCTCGACGAACTCGACATCCTCTGGCCGCCGGGCTTTGAGGCCTGTCGTGAGCCGGCTTTCGAGCGTGACAGCGGTCTTGCCATCTTCGGTGGCCGGGGCAACGTCGTCGGCCCGGGCGTGGATTCCGAGCGTGGGGGCCGAGAGCATGCCGGCCACGGAGGCGGCGAGGAGCAGATGGCGCATGGGGACTTCCTTCGGCCGGGAGTGGCCGTGAAGGAAGTAGGCCGGCCGGCTGCACCGCGTCAAGGGAGGCTGGGGGACTGCCGTCGATCAGGAGCCGGGCGTGAAGCGGACGACGGCGTACGATTTCTTTCCGGAGCGGAGCACGAGGGTGCTACCGCCGGCGAGATCGGCGGGGGTGAGGCGGTGGCCGACGTCTGACATCCGACGATTGTTGACGTAGGCCCCCCCCTGCTGGATCGTCTGCCGGGCCTTCGAGTTGGTGGCTGCCAGATTCGTCCGCACCAGCGCGTCGATCAGCGCCAGCCCCTCGCCATC
>CANGGC010000438.1 GCA_947453125.1 Planctomycetaceae bacterium
ACCGACGTCATGCTCCTCGACTTCACCGCTTCCTGGTGCGGCCCCTGCCGATCGATGGCTCCGCTGGTCGACGAAGTCGCCGCGGCGGGTTGGATCGTCCGCCATGTCGATGTCGACCGCGAGGGGGACCTCGTCCGTCGCTTCGCGGTTACCGGGGTCCCCTGCTATGTGTTGCTCGTCAAGGGGGAGGAGGTCGATCGCATCAACGGGGCGACGACCCGTGTCGAACTCGAACGCCTGCTCACCAAGAGCCGCTCCGCTGCCGGCCCCGCGGCAGCCCGGACAATGCCCGCGGCGACGGGATCGCCCCCCGTGCCCGGGATTCCCGTCCCGTCCCGTCCGGCCGATGCGCCGCTAGCCCTCGAAGCCGCGCCCCGCGCCCTGCCGACGATCCCCGCGACGGTCGTCGGGCCCCCGACGGCCTCCCCCCTCCAGACACCGCCACGGCCCGATCCACGCTCGCTCGCCGAAGCTCCACGTCAGCCGCGGCCGTTTCCCGCCGCCTCTGCCGGCACGGCGCCGCTCGACCCTGCTGCCCGGCAGGCTCTCGAAGCAAGATTGCTTGCGGCCACCGCCCGCCTCCGGGTCGCGGGGGCTGATGGCGTGTCGCTCGGCACCGGGACGGTGATCGATTGCCGTCAGGGGGAGGCGCTGATCCTCACCTGTGGCCACATCTTCCGCGACTCGGCCGGCAAGGGACGCGTCGAGGTCGATCTCTTTTCTCCCCGCGGCGAGCGTGGGCTGGCCGGGCAGTTGATCGCCTGGGATCTGAAGCGGGATCTAGCGCTGGTCAGCATTTTCACCGATGCCACGGTCGAGCCGGTGCGCGTCGGCGGGATCGACCGCGCGACAGCGACTGGGGAGCCCGTTGTCACGGTCGGCTGCAACGGCGGACAAGATCCGACGATCCACCACAGCCGCGTGACCGCAGTCGACAAGTATCTCGGCCCCCCCAACGTCCAGGTCGCCGGCCAGCCGGTGCAGGGGCGCAGCGGCGGCGGCCTGTTCGGCACCGACGGAACTCTCATCGGAGTCTGCAATGCGGCCGATCCGACCGACAACGAAGGGCTGTTCGCCGCGCTCCCTTCGGTCCACGAACAGCTCGACGAATCGGGCCTCTCCTTCGTCTACCGCAGTTCGTATCCCAGCAACGCCGTGGCGGCCGTGGCCGCTGCCGATCTCCCTGCGATGCCGGCGCAGATGCCGCCGGTGTCGTTCGACCGCCGCGACCGGGCCGACGCCCTCCCGACCGGCTCGACCGAATCAAGCGCCACCGGTGCCCTCTCCGCCGGCGAGCAGGCCCTCGTTGAACAGATCCGGCAGCACGGTGGGAAGGCCGAGGTGATCTGCATCGTCCGTCCCCACGGGGCGCCGCAGGATTCAAGCGAGGTCTATGTGCTCCAGGGCTCGAGCCGGGCGTTTGTCGATCAGCTCTCGCAGACACACGGCGGCCGTGCCCTCCCGGCCCCCTTGCCGGCCGGCGAGGCCGCCAGGGCCGCGGCCGTCCCCACGCTCTCCCCCCGTTAGTCATCCATGCTCCAGTATCTGGTACGGCACGGGCAGAGCGTCTCCAACGTCGAGGAGCGTGTCCAGGGGCAGGAGGACGTCGCGCTCTCCGAGCTGGGCCGTCGGCAGGCTCAAGAAGTGGCGGCGTGGGCCGGCTGCTTCCATGCCACGACCCCGATCTCCGAGATTTGGACGAGCCCACTCCGCCGCGCTCGGGACACGGCGGCCGCGATCGCCGCCCGCATCGATCGGCCGCTCCAGATCGAGGACGATCTCCGCGAGCTCCACGCCGGCGTCTTCCAGGGCCATCTCTGGGCCGATCTCGAGGTCCTCTTCCCGGAGGCGGTCGCCCGCTGGCGGAGCGGAGACGTCGGCTACCGGATCCCCGGCGGCGAATCGCGGGCCGACTTGGCTGCCCGCGGTCGTGCGATGCTCGAGAAGCTCGCCGCGCGCGACGTCCCCTCGATGATCGTCGTGGCCCACGGCGGCATCCTCACCGCGGCGCTCGGCAGCCTTCTCGGCCCCACCCATCCGGTGCTCGCGGCGGCGGCGATGCGACCGTTCACGAAGCTCCCGGCGCTGGCCAACGCGTCACTGACGGTGCTCGAGTGGCCCGGGCCAGTGCTCCACCGCTTCAACGACACCGATCATCTCGTCGCCACCTGAGAGAACGAGGTGTTCCTCCGGGCGGCCTCCGGGCGTTCAGTTCATCGGCAGGACGTCGATCGTCACCGGTTCGGCGTTGACCGTGTTGGCGATGCCGAAGCCGGCGCGGCCCGTCGCCCGGATCGTCACCTTCCCGACGCCGAGCACGTCGGCCGGCACCTCGACGGTCGCCTCGGGGCCGGTCGTGCGGCCGATCACGCGCCCGTTGCAGAACAGCGTCACCCCCTCGAGCCCCTTGCCGGCGACGCTCACCCGCACCGTGCCATTGGCTCTCACCCGCTCCGGCGTGACGCCGAGCGCGAGCGTGCGACCGTGGTTGGCGGCCGTGAAGCGAACAACGAGCCGGCCCTGGGTTTCCACCGTCGACGACGAGATCCCGACGATGCGCAATTCGTGATGGCCGTCGGCGAGTTCGGTGGTGTCGAGCTGCTGGCTCTCCCCCTCGGCGCACTGCCCGTGGCGGACGCCGTCGACGAAGAACTCGAACCGATCGACGTGCACCGACTTCCCCTCGGGGGTGGCGTGGGCGTGCTTCGGGACTTGGCCGACCGGCTCGATCCACACCTTCCCCGCGAGCACGCGCCCCGTCTCCAGCGCCGAGGAATCGGAGGCGATGGTCGCCGTGATCCTGGGGATCAGCCCCCACGGCTGACAGAGCGGATCGCCGACGACGAGGATCTGGTAGGGGGAACGGATCGATTGATAGAAGGCCTCAGCCAGGCAGGCACCACGGGCATAGTGGACATGGATCGAGGGGTGGGGAAACTTGTCCTGAAGGGCGAAGGGCTCGATGATCGTCCCGCTCGACCCCGCAGCGCCTGAGCGGATGAACTCGGCGAGGCTTGTCTGGCCGGTGTTCGCGGTGAAGACCGCGCCGAAGCTCGTGAGATTCTCGCAGATCGCGCCGGGCACGATCGTGCTTGCGGCCTTGTCCCAGACGAAGTTCGGCGTCCCGGTCATGAGGCCGGCGACATCCTTCTTCCTCACTGGCAGCGTTCCCTCGAACAGCTCCCCCTGAACGCCAAGGCGGGCGAGCTCGCGGACGATCGCGTTGAAGTCACGGCTGCGCGTCGTCGAGCGCACGTCCTTGTTGACGGCGAAGTAGATCGTGCCGAGCGGCCGCGTGCCGTCTGCCGCGGCGGCGGTCGCCAGCCCCGACACCACTTCGGCGACGGTGTTGGCGTTGCCGTTGGTGACGCCGAGCATCGTCGAGAGGAGGTAGCGCGGCCCCCCCGCCTCGAGCAATTCCCCTGCCGCCCCCCATCCGTACCACGACCGGAATCCCTGAGTCTCGCGCGGAATACCGTCGTCGGAGAGCGGCCGCCAGTAGCGGTTGCTGCCGACCTCGAGGTAGGTCGATTGGCGTGAGAGGACGGCGGAATACTGCGTC
>CANGGC010000439.1 GCA_947453125.1 Planctomycetaceae bacterium
CGCCTCGACGATCTTGAGGCGGTTGACGAGATCCTTCTTCTTCTGCTTCGAGCCGGTCGTGTGGAGCTCCTCGCGGAGTTCCTTGGAAAGGCTGACCAAGTCAAGCCCGAGGAGGAGTTTGCGGACCGCCTCGGCCCCCATCTCGGCGTCGAAACCGGTCTCACCGTACGTGGCACGCGCCTCGCGGTATTCCTCCTCGGTGAGGAGTTGCTGACGCTTCAGCGGGGTGTCCTTGGGATCGAGGACGACGTAATCCTGGAAGTAGATCACCTTCTCCAGGCTCGACGTCTTCATGTCGAGCAGGGCCCCGAGCCGGCTCGGCATCGCCTTGAAGAACCAGATGTGGACGACCGGCGCGGCCAGTTCGATGTGGCCCATGCGCTTACGACGGACCCGACTGTGGGTGACCTTCACGCCGCAGCGGTCGCAGATCATCCCCTTGTACTTCATCCCGCGGTACTTGCCGCAGGAGCACTCCCAGTCTTTTTCAGGGCCAAAAATCTTCTCGCACATGAGTCCGTCCTTCTCAGGACGGGAGGTGCGGTAGTTGATCGTCTCGGGCTTCTTCACCTCGCCGAACGACCAACTCTTGATGTCATGGGGCCGCGCCAGGCTGATCTTCACGGCGGAATAGTCGTTGACGCGATCGTAGGTGGATTCACCGATGCTCACGAGACGTCTCCTAGGAAGAACCCTGATGGGCTGTTGAGGCTGGCGTTGCGGTCGCCGGGATCAGATACGGTGGGAAAGAACGGGAGCCGGCAGGTGATGCGGTTGCATCACCCACCGGGGTCGGCGGATTGGAAGGGAGGGTCAGAGCCGACGCTTCTCGAGCGACATGTTGAGGGCCAGGCCACGGATCTCGTTAGTGAGCACGTCGAAGCTCGCCGGGGTGCCGGCTTCGAGGGTGTTCTCCCCCTTCACCATGCTCTCGTAGATCTTCGTGCGCCCCTCGACATCGTCGCTCTTGACGGTGAGAAGTTCCTGGAGGATGTAGGCGGCACCGTAGGCCTCCAGGGCCCAAACTTCCATCTCCCCGAACCGCTGACCACCGAAGCGAGCCTTGCCACCAAGCGGTTGCTGGGTGATGAGGGAGTACGGGCCGGTGGAGCGGGCGTGCACCTTGTCGTCGACAAGGTGGTGGAGTTTGAGCATGTAGATGTAGCCGACCGTCGTCTCCTGCTCGAGTTGTTCACCGGTGCGGCCGTCATAGAGTTGGGCCTTGCCGTGCCGCGGGAGACTCGCCTCTTCGAGAACGTTGTTGATCTCCTCCTCGCTCGCCCCATCAAACACCGGCGTGATCGCCTGGAATCCGAGCACCTTCCCGGCCCACCCAAGGTGGGTCTCGAGGATCTGCCCGACATTCATGCGGCTCGGCACGCCGAGGGGGTTGAGGAGAATCTGGACCGGCGTGCCGTCGGCGAGGAATGGCATGTCTTCCTTGGGGAGGATCTTGGCGATCACCCCCTTGTTGCCGTGTCGACCGGCCATCTTGTCGCCGACACTGATGGCCCGCTTCGCCGCGACGTACACTTTCACCATCTGGAGAACGCCGGGGCGCAGTTCGTCGCCCCGCTTCATGCTGTTGAGTCGACGCTCGCGGGAGTCAATCGCCTCCTCGACGGCGGGCCACATCGCCTTGTGGATCTTCTCCACCTCCGGCTTTGCCTTCGGCGAGCGGAGGTCGAGTTCCTCGATGCGGAAGGCAGCGGCCCGTTCGGCCACCACCTTGTGCTCTTGATCGCGGACGAGCGGGCTGCCGTCGGCCGCCGTCAGCGGCTTGCCGATCGCCTTGCCAATCTCCTCGACCATCGCGCTGAAGGCCTCGGCAACTCGGGCATTCCCCTCGTTCTCGACTTCCTTCAACTGCTTCTCGAACTCACGGCGCTCATCCTCGGAGAGGCTCATGCGACGCGAGAACTTCTCTGTGGCGATAACGATACCCTCGACGCCGGAGGGGACCTCGAGCGAGTCATTCTTCACGTCCTCTCCGGCCCGGCCGAAGATCGCGTGGAGAAGCTTCTCCTCTGGGGTCAGTTCGGTCTTGCTCTTCGGCGAAACCTTGCCGACGAGGATGTCGCCAGGACGGACGAAGGTACCGATCTTGACGATCCCTCCTTCGTCGAGGTTGTGGAGTGCACGCTCGCCGACGTTGGGGATGTCGCGAGTGAACTCCTCGCGGCCGAGCTTCGTGTCACGGATCTCGATGTCGTACTCCTCGATGTGGATCGAGGTGTAGACGTCGTCCTCCACCAGCTCCTCGCTGATGATGATCGCGTCCTCGAAGTTGAAGCCGTCCCAGGCCATAAAGCCGACGAGGACGTTGCGCCCGAGGGCCAGCTCCCCCTTGTAGATCGCAGCGCCGTCGGCCAGCACCTCCCCCTTCTCGACCTTCTGGCCAAGATTGATGATCGGCTTCTGGTTCTGGCAGGTGCGCTCATTGAGGCCGACGTACTTCCGCAGGCGGTAGACATCGGGGGCGACAACGCCGCCCGGCGAGACCTCGATCCGCTCGGCGTCGCAATACGTGACCGTCCCCTTGCGGGCGGCACGGACGATGAGGCCGGAGTTGGCCGCCACATCGCGCTCCATTCCGGTTGCCACGATGGGCGGCTCGGTGACCAGGAGGGGAACGGCCTGACGCTGCATGTTGGAGCCCATGAGCGCGCGGTTGGCGTCGTCGTGTTCGAGGAACGGGATCAACCCCGCCGACACGCCCACCATCTGGCTGGGGGCCACGTCGATGTAGCCGACCTCATCGGCGCGGACGAGGACGAAGTCACCCCGATTGCGCGCGATGATGTTGTCCCCTTCGATCTTGCCGTCAACCACTGGGGCGTCGGCCGGCGCCAGCGTCGCTTCGTGCTCCTCATCGGCCCGCAGCCAGACGACGTCGTCGGTGAGGCGGCACTTCGAAACCTTGCGGTAGGGAGTGACGAGGAAGCCGTAGGAATCGACGCCGGAATAGATAGCCAGGCTCGAAATCAGGCCGATGTTCGTGCCTTCAGGCGTCTCGATCGGGCAGATGCGGCCGTAGTGGGAGATGTGCACGTCGCGCACTTCGAAGCCGGCACGCTTGCGGTTCAAACCGCCGGGGCCGAGTGCCGAGAGCCGGCGCTCGTGGGTGAGCATCGAGAGCGGATTGGTTTGATCGACGACCTGCGAAAGCTCGCCACGGCCGAAGAAGTACTCGATGGCTGCGGAGATGCTCTTGGGGTTGATGAGCGAGCGGGGCGTCATTTCCGTGACGTCCTTGAGGCTCATCCGCTCCTGAACGGTGCGACGGAGTTTGAGAAACCCCTTGCGGAGTTCATCGCTGGCGAGTTCGTCGATCGTCCGCAGGCGACGGTTACCGAGGTGGTCGATGTCGTCCACCTCAACTTCGTTCTCTCCCTCGGAGAGGCGGAGCATGTACTTGATGGCGGCGATCAGGTCGTCGGGGCGGAGGGTCATCTCCGTCTCGGGCACCGACAATCCGCGCTTGCGGTTGATGCGGAAGCGGCCCACGCGGCCTAGGCGATAGCGGTTTGTGTCCTTGAACTTCTCGTCAAACAGC
>CANGGC010000440.1 GCA_947453125.1 Planctomycetaceae bacterium
ATAGGAGGCCCAGAGCAACGGCCGCTCCCGAACAGCGGTTGGCCGCAACCTCTCGGCGGCCCGCCACCGCTCTGCGAGCCACGTGTCGCTGTCGGAACCGGATTCCATTTGCACGTCGAGCGCGGGGGAGCGTGTCGAAGTCCATGCAACGGCGACATCGGCGTCGCGGTTGGTTGGCGACGCGATCAGCACGGGTGTCTGCCGGTCGCCGAGCGTCGCCACCGCCCAACGGTCGACGCGAACCGCGAGGTACGCGGCGAGTTCCCGGAGGCCGACACGGCCATTGGCATCGCCCCAGGGCCTGGCATCTGCCGCGCCGCGCAGGCCTCGAACGAACTCCATCATGGCGCCGCTCGCGCCCTGGGTAGCGCTCGAGTAGGAGTGCTGGCCCGTCGCTGCCGGCATCATGACCCACAGTCGCTTCAGCGTGGAGCCTGCCATGATCGCTTCCACGGCGGGAGTGAAGGCTCCATCGTCGACGCCGAGCGGCCAGTCGGTCGACGGCCTGCAGGCATCGAGTACCACCAGAATGCCAACGCGTTCCGGAAGGGCATCGCGGAATCCGGCCAGCAGTCGGTCGACCTGGAGGTAGGAGTCTTCGGAGGATCCCATCGGATCCTCGGAGTTTCCCGGTGGGATGATGCAGGGGCGCCCCTTGTCGTCGAGGGTGCCAAGAGCGGTGAGATAGACGATCGCCATGTTGCCGTCAGGCCCGCCGGGCTTGCTCTGACGAAGTGTCGAGGTGAGCGAGGCAAGCATCTCGTCGGCAGTCGCCGTGACGAGCGACGGGCTGACGTCGAAGATCTCTGCCGAGTGAGGAAAGAAACTCTTTTCAGAGCTTGCCAGAGTAGCCAGCAGCATCCGGTCTTCTTCGGCCTGCGGGATGATCGCGAGCGGGGGCCGATAATTCGTCACGCTTCCCACGACGATTGGCACTTGGCGATTGACCGTCAGGAGCATCCGGACAAGCAGCACAATGAGGGCGATCGCAGCGACCGTGAGGAGGATTCGCCGCACCCTGAGCCACAACGAACCGGTCCGCTTCGGCACGTCGTTTTTGCCGCGCCAAGACGTTTGGCCTGTGAGCGAGGCCATCGGCGACCCGGGGGTGGAGCGACTCGTAGCGGCAGGAGCACGAGAGCCGGGGCGGCCGGCGTGGCCGGTGCGCCATGAGTGGGCGGCGGCTGGGGGGCTTCCTTGGGAGCCGCTGCCCTGGTCGTCGGATTGTTCGGATGAATGGCTCATTGGTTTTGCTGGGCGGAAGACTGCTCGCCTGGCATGCTGCCGATCATCGAGCCACGCGCGAGATCATTGTCGCACGTCGAGGCGTGGGAGCGGATGTCGGTGTTGGCGGGTAATTGTTGATCGCTCGAGGCCCTTGGTGGGCGGCTGGGCCGAGTCTGCCGGAGTCGGCCGTAGTTCGGCGGACTCCCCGTGGAAGGTATCGCGTGCCGTGGGCCGGGGGCTCGCTGCGGGGGGAAAGTCCGCAGCCCGACGCAGATGGGGTGTCTGTCGGAGGGGATTCTGGAGGTGATCGGGGCCGCGGGGCTCTCCCTCAACAATCGATCCGGCGACGCCGCGGAGAAGCTCCATGTGGTTGGCCGGGAGGCTCTGCTGGTGGCTGGCAGTCTGTTCGCTTCCCCCTTGGGCATCGGCGAGAGGATCGGCCTGTTCGGGTGGAGACGGCGCTTCTTCGGCATCAGCCATGGCGACTCGGGCAGGAACCGCCGACGCCGGTGACCGCACCAAAACGCTGCGGGCTGCGGGCATGGCGGTGGATGCGGGAGGGGGCGGAATCATCTCCGGCTCCTGAGCCGGCGCCGGCGCGGGAAGTCGGTGGTGATGCTCGGGCGGCGGGGGCTCGACGAGCCGATCCTCGAAGCAGGGGGCACCGGGCGGGAGCGGCGCGGCGTCGGACGGTTGCGTTTCCCTGTTGCCATCGGCCGGCGGCATTTCCCGGACGACGTGATCCATGGCGGCCTCGCCGTCCGTTACGCCTTCACAACCACAGGCACAGGTGTTGCAGGCATTGAGGGCAAGTTCGGCCAAGTCTCGAACCCGCTTGCTCGGCTCGAGAAAGCACCCCATGTCGTCCCGCCCATACGCGAGCTTCATGAGTTTGTCGCGCATCTCGGGTCCACAGCACGAGCCCCGTCGTTCGGCGCACGGACAATCTTCTTTGGCCGGATCCTCGCACTCGTCGCCAAACGCGCTTTTCATGGCCTTCTTGAGATGGTGCTTGTGCTCTTTGGGAGGAGCCTTTCCGCACAGTCGCTCCACGGCCTCGCACACTTTTTTCTCGCAATTTTTCTTCAAGTCCGCACAGCTTTCGCAGATCCCTTTCGCCTTGCGGACCGCCTTCTTCTGCTCGCGCGACTGGCATACCTCGGACGTCTCCAAGACGGCCTTCACGGCCTCGTACCTGACCTGCTCGTCTGGGTCGTCCATGGCGGCCATGAGCGCAGGCATGACCTCGGGGTGCTCCGGGGTACAGCCGATTCCGGCCAGGTATCTGAGGGCAGCCTTCTTCTTTGGGATTTCGTGCTTGGCTGCCTTGGCCTTGGCGGCAGCCTGGATCGCCGGATTGGCGGATTGCTGAGCCGCGGCGTTCATGGCGAGCGGATTCGGCACGCCCAGAAAGCTCCAGATCGTCAGAGGAGCGGCGGCCGTCTGGGCCTCGGCTGTTGGCCCGAAGAGACAGCCGATTGTGAGCGCGACAGCAAAGACCGCTCCGCATCCCCAGTTGCGCGGGGCGAGCGATCTCCTGCCGGCATGGCCAAGCCCCGCTGGCGATCGCATTCGGTTGGTGTCTCCGGCACCGACGCAGCGTCAGCCCGGCAACGCGTTTGCCGGGTGAAGCGACACATCGAACCGGTTTGTTATCGGCGGAAAGCGAGGGTGACTTGAGGGGATTGCATGAATGGAGCGGTTAGAGCCATTGTCCCGGATTGTCTTGGCATAGCGATGCCTGCGAATGTGCCGGCTGCGTTGGATTTCGGATCGGAGCCCCCGCCTTGGGCCGGCCCTGCCGACGGCGTCTATTTTAGGTCGAGCGTCACGCTGGCAGCCGGGGCTGGGGCGGCCTCGATGGTGACCGGTGCCGGTTCGGCCTTGCGCATCCGATTGCGCACCGCCGCCTGTACCGAAGCCTTGTATTGTCCCGGTTCCAAATCGTCGAACCGGAAGATTCCACCCGCGCGGGTCTTGGTGGTCCGATCGCCCCCGGGGCCACTGAGAACGACCGGTAGATCGGGTTCTCCGCGGCCAGACAGCATGACTTTGCCAGTGAGTGAGTTCGAGGTGCTGGCCGCTTCCGCGCCCACCTCGAGCCAGATTCGGGCCGGGGGATCGGAGAGCCCCACCGCGTCGGTGGCCCGAACAAGGACGGGCAGGCGGACGCCGAATGGAAGCTTTTTCGAGTCGATCCGCACCTCGTAGCTCGTGCCGCCGATCCAGACGGCAGGTTGCCACTCCTTCGGGAGCCCTTTCCCCTCGGTGTCGATCGCCCACTCGACCGACTTCAGCCCAGAC
>CANGGC010000441.1 GCA_947453125.1 Planctomycetaceae bacterium
CGAGCCCTCCTCCCACGACCACGACCTGGGGGGTTTGGGCGGGCCTGGGGGATCTCGATTCCCTGGTTGGGTTCATATTCCCCATCCTACCGCAGGGGGACGCAGAACGGCCTCTTGATTCGGACGGGAAAACAGCCTTGGAAAGCTGGTCTGGACCGGAAAAGCGGGGAAGCCTACTGTCCCGCCTTGGATCACGGGCTTCCTCCGCCGGAGGCCGTCCGAACGTTCAAGGAGGAACCTGTTGTGGCCATGCATTGGGACTCACGGGCTCGGGGAATGAAGGGGCTCGCCGTCGTCCTGCTCGGCACGGCGCTTCCGTTGATCGGGGCGTCAGGTGCCGCAGGGGCCGAGAACGCTCCGGCGCGCGGGGGCTACCGTGTGCCGCGGTGGATCGAGGAGATCGGTGAGGCGGAGCAGCCCGCCGCGCCGAGGAAGCGGCAGGCTCGGGTGAAATCCGCCGGGAAAGCCGCCTCCCAAGCCGTCAACTCGCAGGCGCCGCTGCCGGGCGCCGTTCCCCAATCGCTGCCGCAGGTTTCCGCCACCCCGCTGACAATCGCCGCCACGCCGACGGCCGACAGCGAAGGGAAGCCGGGCCGGGCCCTGCTCCGCTCGCGGACTCCCTCCGACCTCAATCCCCAGGTCCGGCTCGTCAGTGGCTGGGGTGCTCTCGGCGACGAGGCTCCCCTCGGCCCCCAGCAGGCGTCCGAGTTCACCGCCGACGATGAGGCGATAACACCGACCAGGGCCGCTGAACTCGGCCCTGAGACGAGTGTTCTCACCGTCAGCGACGAATCGACTCCGGTCGATCCCTCATCCGAAACGACCGCCACCCTTCCCGCCGAGGCCGCCCCGGAACCGACTCTGGCCCCCCTGACCAAGGTGCCATCCGCCCGGCCGCAGACTGCGCCCGAAGGCCCGCCGCTGCCCGATTCCCGCAGCGAACCGACGCTCGCCGTCGACCCGGTGACATTCAACGGGATCTGCCCCGGAAAGACGACCCGCAATGAACTGCGGGCCAGGATGGAGCCGAAGTTCGGGCTCGGTGAGGCGTTCACCCGCGAGGACGGCGCCAAGGGCTACGCCTGGGCCCTCGAGGAAGGACCGCTGGAGCGGGCCGAGGCGACGCTCGACGGCGACGTCGTTGATTCAATCCGCATCAAGCTCTCCGATCCGCTGTCGGTGGATGAGCTGTCGACGTTCTTCGAGATCGGCGATCTCAATTCGGTCTCGATCCTCGACGAATCGGGCGTGTCGATTGGCGAGGTTTACCCGGAGTGTGGCTTGATCTTCAGCCTTAAAGCCGGCACGCGCTCGGCCCTGGCGGTGATGATTGAGCCGCTCGATCCCGAGGCCTTCGTGCTCCGTGCCGAGGGGGAGATCGAGACCGACACCGACCTGGCGATCGTCGACCTGAAGTTTGCCGTCGAACTCGACCCCCAGCACCTCCGCGCCCGCCGGATGCTCTTGGCCCTCCTCTGCGAACAGGGGAAGTGGCAGCAGGCCCTGACGCTGGGAACAGTCACCGAGGAACTCGACCCCGAGGATGTCTGGACACGTCTCAAGATTGCCAGCGTGCTGATGGCGTTGGGACGCCATGACGAGGCGAGGGAGCGCGTGCTCGCCGTCAAGGTCATGCCCCGTCTCGAAGGGGTGGCCCCGGCCCAGGTCGAACGGATGCTCGGGCGGATCGATGTCGAATGTGGCACGCCGGACAACAAAGCCGCCGTCAAGCACTTCGACACCGCGATCCGGGCCGCGATGCAACTCCGTCAGGCACGTTCGAAATCGATCCGCGAAGCCTCCCGCGACGTCCTCCTCGATGCCAACCTCGGCATGGCGGTGGCGATCGCCAAGGGAGAGTGGCAGCGGAAGGGAGAGGTGGTTGCCAAGTGGCTCGCCGCCGCATCGAAGATGGTCGACGACGTCAACCCCGACGATGACGATCGCTCCCTCCTCGAGATCCAACTCTGCCGGGGGGCCCTCGCTGCCGCCGCCGGTAGCGATGTCGTCGATCCACTCCCGTGGGTGAAGCGGCTTCTGGTGACCCGCGACCGGATCAATGACGATCTCACCGATGACTGGCAGCGCCGGCAGGTTGATTGGGAGGTGGGGCTCGGCCTCGCCGACGCCCTCTCTGCCAGTCAGAAGCGAGGCGAGGCTTCCGATCTCCTCGACAACGCCACGCTGACGGTGGCCTACCTGGAACGTGGCGCCGAACATCGGGAACTTACCGACGCCGAGCGGGCCTCGGTGGGGGATCTCCTCTTCCGGATCGGCGTGCTCCACAGCCTCCAGAACGGTGATCACGCCACGGCGGTTACTTGGTTCGACAAAGCGCAGTCCTACTGGGACCGTAACGGCTCGTTCGAGTCTCACGGCGAAGTGGGCCGTCTCGGCGAGTCGTACGTGAGCATGGCCGTGTCGTACTGGCAGGTCGACCGTCGCGACGACGCGCTCGATCTCTGCCGGCGTGGCATCGATTGCATGGTGACCGCGGTCGACAACCGCCTCCTCGACGAGCCGGCCCTGGCCCTCGCCTACGGCAATCTCTCGATGATGTACGCCGAGCAAGGCGAAGACGAGCGGAGCAAGACCTACGCCGAGATGGCCAGCCGCGCCGAGGCTTCGGCACAGCGGAAGTGAGCATCCGGTTCGCCGGGCTCCATGGATGGGGCCCATGAACCGAGTGGGAGGGACGCGTCCAGGGAAGGACGCGTCCCTCCGTCATTTTCTGGGGCGGCGACAACGTCCGTCGGCCGCGGGCCCCGCAGCCAAAGCTTCTAGCAGGCTGTGGAAAAAGGTCATGGATGACTTTTTCCACGGGCAGTCAGAGCAGGCTTTCGAGGAGGAGGCGCATCTTGCGGAGCTCCCCCACCTGATCGACGTTCTCCAGCGGAGGCAGGTGCACGCTCAGGGCGCGCTTGTAGCCGACCCGCTCGAGCTGATTGAAGAGCTTGCCATACTCCACGTTCCCCTGGCCGATCCGCACCTGGAAGGTGTCGGGCTTGGTGTCACGGAGGTGGACGTGACAGACATACTTGAGGATCGATTCCCAGCTGGCAATCTTCTTGTGTCCGAAGATGAAGTGGCTCGGGTCGAGCGTCACCCACAATCCTGGCACGTTCCGGCAGAGGGAGGCCGTCGTCTCGGCATCCTGCGTCATCCGCCCGGCCTCGGTCTTCACGCCCACGATGGCGTCGAGGCTGGCCGCGATCGCGACAAGCTTCCGGAGCCGCTCGATCTCGCCATTGAACGGCGTGCCCAGCTCCGACGACTCCACGACCATCGTCACCACGCCGAGCGATTTCGCCAGCCGGCAGCACGATTCGAACTGGTCGTACATCGTCGGCGACTCGGCCGCCACGAACGAGACGGCTACGGGGCGGAGCCGCTGCAGATCGCTGCACTCGCGGATGGCGAGGTCGGGATTGGCGGCGACACGGGCAGGCTGGAGGTGCCCGCCATGCTCGTGGACGTCGATCTCGACGGCGGTGTACTCGAGCTCCGCCAACCGCTCCATGGCCTTGGC
>CANGGC010000442.1 GCA_947453125.1 Planctomycetaceae bacterium
CGACTCTCCAAACGCTTCAAGCATCTTTCCAAATGGGCGCGGCGGATCGGCACCGATGCCTTCCGGATCTACGACCGTGACATCCCCGAGGTGCCGCTGGTCATCGATTGGTATGCCGGCTGGCTTCATGCCGCCGAGTACGAACGCCCCCACGATCGGACCGAGATCGAGCACGAAGTTTGGCTCGACCGGATGATCGAGGCGGCCGCCGCGGAGCTCGGGGTTTCCCACGACCGCACCTTCATGAAAATCCGGCGTCGGCAGCGCGAGGGGGGGCAGTACGAGAAGGTCGATGGCCGCGAGGCGCTCCTCCAGGTGAAGGAGGGGGGGCTGTCGTTCGAGGTCAATCTCTCCGATTACCTCGACACCGGGCTGTTCCTCGATCACCGCGTCACGCGCGGCATGGTCAGGGACGAGGCGGCCGGGAAGCGGATGCTCAACCTCTTTTCCTACACCGGGAGTTTTTCGGTGTATGCAGCGGCCGGAGGGGCGACCGACACGGTGAGCGTCGACCTCTCCAACACCTACCTCGATTGGACGCGCACGAACCTCGCCATCAACGGGTTCAAGGATGCCGGTCGCCACCGGATCGTGCGCGACGATGCCCGCGCCTTCCTCGAACACCGTGCCCGTCGCGGCGAGCCCCCTTTCGACCTCGTCGTCGTCGATCCCCCCACCTTCTCCCGCTCGGCCCGGAGCGAGGCGCCGTGGGATGTGGAGCACGACCATGCCGAGCTCCTCGCCCTGGTGGCCCGCAATCTCACCCCAGGCGGTACTGTTTACTTCTCCACGAACTTCCGCCGCTTCCATCTGGCGGAGGCTACGCTCGCGGCTGATTTCACCTTCCGCGAGATCACCAACCGCACGATCCCCGAGGATTTCCGCAATGAGCGGATCCATCGGGCCTGGCGGATGGTGCGGCAATGATGGCCTGGAAGCAGCCCATTCGGGGGAAGGGATTGGCGGGAAGCCCGTTGCGGCCGGAAAACGTCGGTTCTACATTCGTCGCATGACTCCATCCTCCCGGTCCGGTCGCCGACTCCTCCTCCGCCTCGCCGGGCTGCTGCCGCTGCTCGCCGGCAGCCTCGGCCCGGTCGGCTGTCGCCCGGCCGATCCGAATCTGGTCAAGATCGTCAGCAGCCTGCCACGGACCGGGTCGGCGAAGCACCAGTCCGACACGCTCGTCCGCGGGATCCGCATGGCGATCGACGAGGCGGGGGGGAAGGTGGGCCGGTTCCGCATCGAGTATCTCGATCTCGACGACTCGACCGCCGCTGCCGGGCAGTGGACGAGCGAGGCCGAGGCAGCCAACGCCCGCCGCGCCCTCCAGGATCCGGATGTCTGTGCCTACATCGGCACGTTCAACTCGGGGGCGGCGAAGGTGTCGATGCCGATCCTCAATCTCGGCGATCTCCTCATGGTGTCGCCGGCCAATACCGCGGTCGGGCTGACGAAGCCGGGGCTCGGCGTGCCAGGCGAGCCGGAGGTCTACCGCCCCACCGGCCGGCGGAACTACGCCCGCGTCGTGCCCGCCGACGACCTCCAGGGACCGATGGCGGCGGACTGGGCGTTCCGACGGAGCGTCAAGCAGGTCTATATCCTCGACGACAACGAGGTCTACGGAAAGGGAATCGCCGACCTCTTCGACGAGCGCTGCCGGGAGCTCGGCATCGAGGTCCTCGGGCACGATTCGATCGATGCCAAGGCGCAGGAGTTCAAGTCGTTGATGGCGAGCATCAAGGCGAAGAAGCCCGACCTCATCTACTTCGGTGGTACGACGCAGAGCAAGGGCGGGCAGCTCGCCAAGGACATGGCCGCGGCCGGCATCGGCGCGGATCTCATGGTGCCCGACGGCTGCATGGAGCAGGTGTTCATCGATTCGGCCGGTGCGTCGAACCTCGAAGGGCGCTGTTTCGTCACTTTCGGCGGGCTGCCGCCGGAGAAGCTCACCGGCAAGGGAGGCGAGTTCGTCGAACGCTACAGGGAGAAATACGGGGAGCTCCCCGAGGCCTACGCCGTCTACGGCTACGAGGCCGCCCGGGTCGCCATCGAGGCGATCGCGACCGCTGACAGCAAGGACCGTCGCGCGATCAGCGACGCGGCCCTTGCGATCCGCGACTTCGACGGTGCCCTTGGCCACTGGGGCTTCGACGAGAATGGCGACACGACCCTCCGCACGCTTACCGTGAACGTCGTGAAGGGGGGGCGATTCGAGTTCAAGGAGGTTCTCGACGAGGCCGATCTCGTCGCCAATCCGGCCGGGGCCGTCCCTCCCCCGACCGATGCCCCATCAGGCGGGCCCCCCTGACCACCGGTCCGATCCTTTTCCGGAAATCTTCCGCGTGTCTGTTCAGTTCCTCCTTCAACAGTGCCTCATCGGCCTCACCAACGGAGCGCTCATCGCGCTTGTAGCGCTGGGGTACACGATGGTCTACGGGATCATCGGCCTGATTAATTTCGCCCACGGCGATCTGATCATGCTCGGGGCCTGTCTGGCGCTGTCGCTCGTGGGGGCCCTCGGCATGACCGCGGCCGGGCCAGCGACCACCTGGGTGGGGATCGGGGGGCTCGTGCTCCTCTGCGGGCTGTTCTGTGGGTTGCTCAACGTGGCGGTCGATCGGATCGTCTACAAGCCGCTCCGCAACGCTCCCAAGCTCGCCCCCCTGGTGTCGGCGATCGGCGTGTCGTTCATCTTCATGAACGTCGGGCTGTTCTGGCTCGGGCCGGCCGACAAGTCGTTCCCCGAACTCCTCCCCTCGACCAACCTCCTCCACAACGATGCCCTCCAGTTCACCTGGAAGGATCTCCTCGTCGTCCTCATCGTCGGGCCGCTGATGGTGGCCCTCTCGGTGCTCGTGAAGGGGACGAAGCTCGGCAAGGCGATGCGGGCGGTGTCGCAGGATCCGACGGCCGCGGCCCTCGTCGGGGTCGACGTCGATCGGGTGATCGCCGCCACCTTCTTCATCGGTGGCTTCCTGGGTGGGGCGGCGAGCGTGATCTACGGGCTCTACATCAACACCATCGGCTTCCAGATGGGGTTCCAAAACGGCCTCTATGCCTTCACCGCCGCGGTGCTCGGCGGAATCGGCAGCATCCCTGGCGCCGTCCTCGGCGGGCTCGTCATCGGCTTGGTGCGGGCGCTGGCCAGTGCCTACGTCGGCGAGCGGTGGACCGGCGCGATCGTGTTCGCGATCCTGATCGTGATCCTCGTCTTCCGTCCCGAGGGCCTCCTCGGCCGCCGGGTGAAGGAGAAGGTATAGACCCCGTGGCCACCAACCGAGCCCCCCGAACATCCTCCCCATCGGCCCCCTCCGCCGGCCCCTGGGGCTTCCTCGCGCAGCGCTGGGAATTGGTCACGCTCGCCGTGCTGGCGATCGCGCCGCTGGTGATCCCCGCCCTCGGCGGCGCCCTTGGCGGGCAGGTGACGAATCTCTTCATCTACTGCATCCTCGCTCTGGCCCTCAACGTGATGGTCGGCTACACCGGGCTCGTCCACCTCGGCATCGCGTCGTTCTTCGGGATCGGGGCC
>CANGGC010000443.1 GCA_947453125.1 Planctomycetaceae bacterium
CGGCCCCAGATCGCCGCCAGCCGGATTGCCGCGAACCTGCGCCGGGCCGGCTCAGCGCCAATCACCGGGCGGGCCTTGAGCAGCGCCTGCCGCTCCCAGACGGCCGCTGGCCCATCGGGGGCGAACCAGCGCGCCAATTCGTCGAGGGAAACCGCCGCCGCACCGCTGCGACCCGAGGGACGAAGGCGCGAATCGACCTCGTAGAGCCGCCCCTGCGGCGTGAGCGTGTTGCAAGCCTTCATCGTCCGCTGGGCGAGCTCGGCGAAGAAGTGGGCGTTGGACGTCGGGCCCTGGGCGCGCGACTCAGGGTTGATCGGCACCGGTTCACCGTCGTGGTCGTAGAGAAAGATGATGTCGAGATCGCTGCGGTAGTTGAGCTCCCGACCACCGAACTTCCCCATCGCCAGCACCAGGGCTGTCGCCGGCTCGCCCCCGATCATCGGCCGGCCGAGCTTCTGCATGAGCCGTGCCTGTTCGTGGACCACGACCGCCCGCAGGACCGTCTCGGCAATCGCCGTCAGGGCGGTCGTCGTGGCCTCAGTGTCGAGGCGCCCGAGCACCTCGCGGACCCCGACGCGGAGCTGCTCGGAGACTTTGAAGGTGTGGACGATCGGGCCGATGTCGACCGCCCCGTGGCAAAGCCCGCCGAGCTCCTCGTCGAGCCCCTCGGGCGTCGGCAGGCGCTCGACGACGAGGCTATCGAGCAGCTCGTCGATCATGCCGGGATTGCCCACGAGGATGCCGGCGAGGAACGGGCTCGAGGCACAGAGCTGGACGGTGAGATCGAGCGACGGGGGATTGAAGCTGAACAACTCCCACAACACCCCCTTGCCGCCGAGCGAATCGGCCACGGCCGCGAGCTGGAGGAGCGTGGCATCCGGATCGGGGGTGCGTCCGATCGTGGCCAGCAGCCGCGGCGCGATCGCGGCGAGGAAGTGGCGGCAGCGGCGCGTGGAGAGAAAGCGGGCCCGCTCCTCCGCGAGCGACTGGAACGTCCGCCTAGCGGTGTCGGGATCGCGGAAGCCATGGCGGAAGAACAGCTCGCGCATCGTCTCGTCTGCCGGACGGGGATCGAGGACGAGATCGGTCTCCGGTTCGGCGACGGTGTCGTCCGGGAAGGCGTCGTGGAGGAGATGATCGAGGATCCGGCGGTTGAGGGTCTTCGCTGCGGCGAGGTCGTCCCGGAGCCGCTGCAGCCCCTCTGGCCCCGGGTCATAGCCTGCCCTCACGGCGAGCCGCCCGAGCTCACGGCCATCGACTGGAAGGGCATGCGTCTGGGCATCGCTGAGGATCTGGAGCCGGTGTTCCAGCTTCCGTAGGAGCCGGTAATTGCGATCGAGGATCGTCCGCTCCTGATCGGTCAACGCCCCCGCCTCGGTGAGGCGGTGCATCGCCTCGATCGTGTTGCCGGTACGGACGGCCGGCGTATCGCCGCCGCTGAGGAGCTGGAGGAACTGGATCGCATACTCGATGTCACGGATCCCCCCCGATCCCAGCTTGACGTCGTATTCCGCCCGCCCCTCGTCGGCCACCTTCCGCTCCATCCGCCGTTTCAGCGCCTTGATCTCGCTGATGTCGGCGGCGGACAGCCAGCGTCGGTAGATCCACGGCGCGAGTGACGAGAGCAGCCGCTCACCGAGCGCCGCCTCTCCCCCGACGCACCGGGCCTTCACCCAGGCCTGCCGCTCCCAGGTGCGTCCCTCCCGATCGAAGTAGCGGAGCGTGGCGTCGAGCGGGAGCACGAGCGGCCCGTGAGCGCCGTGCGGCCGGAGCCGAAGATCGACCCGGTGGCCGCTCCCCGCCGGGGTCGGCTCGGCGACCAACCGCACCACCTCCCGGACGACGCGCTCGAAAAACTCCTGATTCGCGCAGGGCTTCGGTCCCGCCACCCGCCCCTCGGAAGAGTAGACGAACACCAGATCGACGTCGCTGGAGTAATTCAGCTCCTCCCCCCCGAGCTTCCCGAGGGCGAGCACGGCGATCGTCGCCCGTTCGCCGCCGGGGCCGCGTGGCGTCCCGCGCTCAGCCTCGAATCGGGCGACAGCCAGCCGCAAGCTCGCCTCGATGACGCAATCGGCGACCCGGGAGATCTGTCGCGTCACCGTCTCCAGCGGCTGCTCCCCGACGAGGTCGCCATAGGCAATCCGCAGCATCTCGCGGCGCTTGAAGCGGCGCATGGCGAGCATCGCCCCGTCCGTCTCCCGGTGCCCGGCAAGCGCCCCCTCGAGCGTAGCTCGAAGCGTCTGCATCGACTCCGGCTTCCCCTGGCCGAGGCGGACGTCCTCCCACGAAGCCGGGTCGGCGATGACGACATCAGCCAGATGCGGCCCGGCCGAGAAGATCTGCAGGAGGGTCTCGAGGGCAGTGGGGTCGCGTTGGAAGAGGGTCGCTGTGGAGAGCGGGCTGCTGACGGCAGCGAGGAGCCGCCCCAGCGCCGCCAGCACCCGATCGGGATCGGAAACCGCCGGGAGGAGGTCGGTGAGCCGGGTGCAGAGGTCATCGAGAAGGTCAAACGTGATTCCCTGCTCGGCGATGCCGCGGAGCAATCGGCCCGCGTCTTCGGGCTGGAGGAGGCCGCAGGCCTTTCCCCAGGCCGTGGCCACAGCATCGTCGTCGAGGAGTTGGCGGGCATCGACCCGCGGCGCGGCAGCCGGCTGCCCGTCTCGCGGCAGTGGTTGTCCGCGGGGGGCGGTCATCTCACCGCTCCGGCCGCGGCGCGATCTGGTGAACGGGCCCCGGGCCATCGCACCCACCGGCCCCGCACGCTCCGCCGTCACCGATCAGCGGCAATGGGACCGCGTCAGCGAGCCCGTCGGCCACGGTGCCGGAGAGCGACCAAGCGCCGGCGGCATCGATCACGACATCGACGAGCCGCCCCACGAGCCTCATCGGGGCATCGAAGACGACAATCCGGTCGCACGACGTGCGGCCAGTGAGCTGCGCTGAGCCATCCGGGCCGGGATCGACCGCCCGCTTCTCGTCGCGCGTCGAGAGCCCCTCGACGAGGACGGTCTGCCGGGTGCCGATGAAGGGGAGATTGCCGGAGAGGCTGGCCCGTGTCTGGGCCTCGAGGAGGATGTGGTGCCGCTCCTTCTTCACGTCCTCCGGCACATCGTCCGGCTGACGCTCGAAGGCCTTCGTGCCGGGGCGCGGGCTGTATTTGAAGATGAAGCTGTTCTTGAACTTGAGCCGATCGATGAGATCAACAGAGGTCTGGAACTCGGCGTCGGTCTCGCCGCAGAAGCCGACGATGAAGTCGCTCGTCACGGCGGCCCGCGGCAGCTCCTCGCTGACGCGAGCGTGCATCTCGAGATACTCGCCGATCGTGTAGCCCCGCTTCATGCGCAGGAGCACTGCATCGCTGCCATGCTGGGCCGGGACATGGAGATACTGGCACACTTTGGGAAGATCGCGAACGGCGCCGATCAGCTCGGGCGTCATGTCGCGGGGATAATTCGTGACGAACTTGATCCGCTCGAGGCCGTCGATGGAGTCGAGATCGTGGAGGAGATCGGCGAG
>CANGGC010000444.1 GCA_947453125.1 Planctomycetaceae bacterium
AAGGGGGGTGCGGTCACGAAACTCGTGCGCCAGCAGCCCTTCCGCCTGCCGAGCGTGGAGAAGGCCAAGCCCACCACGCCGGAAGTGGTGCCGTCCGGCCCCCGCGCCCGTCCCTGACCGTTCTCTGCTGACCGTCACGCCCCCCTGTCACGCTCGGTGGCCATCGGCGCGGATCGGTCAGCCAGCGAGGATCGGCCCGTGGCGCCGCGGACCGGGAACCGATTCCGCGGTTCCGCGACGGCCCGGAGTCGACACGATCAGCCCCGGCGGGGCGGCATGGGAGCGTTGGTGCCCCGGCCGGTCGGCTGAGGTTTGCCATTCCCCATCTGCGAGGTCGACGATGTCCCTCTCCCGCAACGACGTCGCCAAGGTCGGGCTCCTTGCCCGCTTGGCTCTTTCCGACGCCGAACTCGACACGATGACCCGAGAGCTCTCGTCGATCGTCGGCTTCGTCGGCCAACTCGAGAAGATCGACACCGTGGACGTCGCGGCGCTTGCCCATCCGCTCGACACGCAAAACGTCTTCCGGGCGGATGTTCCCAAGCCCTCCCTGACCACCGCGGAGGCACTGCAGTCGGCGCCCCGCCACGACGGCGAGTGTTTCCTCGTCCCGGCAGTCCTCGGAGACACCGGCGCCGCCTGACGGCTCCGTCTCGTCCCCTGACGCCCCGGTTGATCGGCTGATTCCGTGATCCCCGCAGACTCCCCCCGAGCCTCGGGCTCCCCCGCCTCCCTGAGCCGCGCACCCGCCATGCAACCCTCCGACATGTCCGCCGTAGACCTCGTCACCGCCGTCCGCCAGGGTGACCTGACGGCCCTGCGGGCCACCGAGGCCTTCCTCGAACGGATCGAACGGCTCGACGGCCAGATCAACGCCTTTCTCGCGGTCGACAGGGAAGGGGCCCTTCGCACCGCCGCCGCGGTCGACGCCAAACGGAAGGCCGGCAAGCCGCTCGGCCCCCTCGCCGGTCTTCCGGTGGCAGTCAAGGACGCCCTGTGCACGTCCGACCTGCCGACGACCTGCGCCTCGAAGATGCTCGCCGGCTTCCGCCCTCCGTACGACGCCGAGGTGGTGGCACGGCTCCGCGCCGCTGACGCCGTCATCGTCGGCAAGACGAACATGGATGAGTTTGCCATGGGGGGATCGAACGAGAATTCCGCCTTCGGGCCGGTTCACAACCCGTGGGATCTCACCCGGGCGCCGGGCGGCTCCAGCGGCGGGTCGGCCGCCTGCGTGGCTGCCGACATGGCGCCGGTGGCGATCGGCTCCGACACCGGCGGTTCCATCCGTCAGCCGGCGGGCCTGTGCGGAATCACCGGCCTGAAGCCGACCTACGGCCGGGTGAGCCGGCGTGGGCTGGTGGCCTTCGCGTCGAGCCTCGATCAGATCGGCCCGATGGCCCGTTCCGCCGCCGACTGCGCGCTGATGCTCGAGACGATCGCCGGCCACGATCCCGGCGACTCCACCTCGCTCGACCTCCCCGTCCCTGCCTACGGCACCGATCTCGAGCGGCCGCTGGAAGGGGTGCGGATCGGCCGGGTGCCGGCGCACTTCGGGGCCGGCCTCGACCCGGAAGTGGCCCATGCCGTCGAGGAGGCGTTTGCCGCCTTCCGGGCAGCCGGGGCGACGATCATCGACATCGACATGCCGCACGCCGATGCCGGTGTCGCCACCTACTACCTCGTCGCCCCCTGCGAGGCGTCGAGCAATCTCGCTCGCTACGACGGAGCTCACTATGGACACCGGGCCGAGCCCGGGGGGCACCGGGCCGAGCCCGGCAGGTTACAGCCGGCCCAGCCGGGGAGCGCGAGCGGCGGATTCGAGTCGGCGCTCGTGGAGATGTACTGCCGCAGCCGGGCCGAGGGCTTCGGGCCGGAGGTGAAGCGGCGGATCATGCTCGGCACCTACGCCCTCTCCGCCGGCTACTACGACGCCTACTACGCCAAGGCACTGAAAGTTCGCCGCCTCATCCGCCAGGATTACCTCGACGCGTTCGAGAAAGTCGATCTCATCGGTGGGCCGGTGTCGGCGACGGCGGCGTTCAAGCTCGGCGAAAAGAGCGGCGACCCGCTGGCGATGTACCTCGTCGATCTCTACACCGTCTGCACGAACCTCGCCGGCGTCGGAGGGATCTCGTTCCCCTGCGGATTCACCAAGGGAGGCCTGCCGATCGGCTTCCAGCTCCAGGCCCCGGCCCTCGCCGAACCGCTCCTCCTCCGGGCCACCGACCGCTACCAGCACCTCACCGACTGGCACCGCCGCCGTCCCGCCATCGCCGCCCGGCCCCGCTGACACACGTCGCCACGCCGATTCCACCCGGCGTTCCCGACGTCGGCCAAGCCCTCATCCCAAAAGCCCCTCACGAGCTCCCCCCGTGACCGCCACACCGACCGCCGCCGCGCCCTTTACCACCGTCATCGGCCTCGAGGTGCACGTCCAACTGCAGACGCGGACGAAGCTCTTCTGCGGCTGCTCCACCACGTTCGGCGCCCCGCCCAACACCCAGGTCTGCCCGACCTGTCTCGGGCTTCCCGGGTCGCTCCCGGTGATGAACCGGACGGCCTTCGAACTCGCCGTTCGGGCGGCGCTGGCCCTCGGCTGCAAGATCGCACCATTCACGAAGTGGGATCGGAAGAACTACTTCTACCCCGATCTCCCCAAGGGCTATCAGATCTCGCAGTTCGACCTCCCCTTCTCGTCGGAAGGGGCCCTCGAGGTGGTCGATCCGAAGGGGGCCCTCTCGAGGAACGTCCGCATCACCCGCGTTCACCTCGAGGAGGATGCCGGAAAGAGCATGCACGACGAGGCGGCCGGCACCGGCGACACGCGGATCGATTTGAATCGGGCCGGCACGCCGCTGTGCGAGATCGTCACCGAGCCCGATCTGCGATCGCCGCAGGAGGCCCGCGCCTGGCTCAACGAGCTCAAGCTGCTGCTTGTCTACCTCGGCGTCAGCGACTGCAACATGCAGGAGGGGAGCCTGCGAGTCGACGCCAACGTCAACCTCCACATCCCCTGCGACGGCGGCCGGATCGCCAAGAC
Organism: Planctomycetaceae bacterium; assembly: GCA_947453125.1. Taxonomy (GTDB): domain Bacteria; phylum Planctomycetota; class Planctomycetia; order Pirellulales; family UBA1268; genus QWOP01. The sequence goes on from CANGGC010000444.1 coordinate 3,044, forward strand.
GCCGATCGTCGAGATCAAGAACATGAACAGCTTCCGCTCCGTCGAGCGGGCGCTGGTCTACGAAGTCGCCCGTCAGTACGAGGAATGGCAGGCGACGAAGGCCGAGATGGGAAAGACCCCGAAGCAGACTCGCGGCTGGGATGATCCGGCCGGCGTCACCCGGGCCCAGCGGCACAAGGAGGAATCGAGCGACTACCGCTACTTCCCCGAGCCCGACCTCGTGCCGGTGACGGTGTCGGAGGAGTGGCTCGCCGCCACACGCGACGCGATGGGAGATCCGCCGTCGGTGCTCCGTCAGAAGCTCGCCGCCAAGTGGAAGATCCCCGCTTACGACGCCGACGTCCTCGTCAACCAGGGGCGTGAACTCGTCGCCTACTTCGAGGATCTCGCGGAGAGAGTCGGCGAGGGGAAGGTGGCGAGCAACTGGATGCAGCAGGACGTGCTGCGGACGCTCAACGAGCGCGGTGGATCG